>SOJY01000090.1 GCA_004376385.1 Candidatus Bathyarchaeum sp. | reverse complement strand
CGAGTTCAAGTGCTGCCTAGCGAACAGATTGTTTACCTGGTCTATTTTGCAATTGCAGCGTTCGTAGGCTTAACCGCCTTGGAAATTGTTCACATGATCTTCTTTGGCGTCTGGAACAGCGAAATCTTCTCAGCAATCACTGGCCTCATAGGCACCATATCCGGCATCTTTGTTTCACAACGAGTGTAACCACCATGTATGTTAAAGAGCTCCTCAAAATCACGAAGTTCGCCAAAAAGTTTGACAAGACTACTGGAAAGTTCACCTTTAACATTCGATACAAAACGCGAACTACGATAACGCCTCGAACCATTAAGGTTGGAGAGGCTTTCGGTCTCGGCGTGGACAAGTTTCAAGAGCATGTAATTTTTGACAATGTTGAATTGAAAATCGGTCCACAAGATATCGTTTATGTTACAGGTGACTCTGGATCCGGTAAGTCCGTTTTGTTAAGGGCATTGAAGAAAGACCTTAGAAGTCAGGCCATCGACATAGCAAGCATTAACGTTAATCCATCTAAGCCACTCATTGATACAGTTGGCAAAACGCTTGAGCAGGGCCTCGAGCTGCTTTCTCGGGTAGGTCTAAATGATGCTTTTCTATTTGTCAGGCGTTACGATCAACTTTCAGACGGACAGAAATATCGTTACCGAATCGCCAAGCTCATTGAAACCGGAAAACAGTATTGGATTATGGATGAGTTCTGCAGTACGCTAGATAGAGATACCGCAAAGATTGTTGCTTTTAACGTACAGAAAATCGCGAGACAGGAGGGGAAAGCTGTCTTAGCCGCCACGACGCACACTGACCTCTTCGAGGATTTAAAACCTTCAGTTCATATACACAAACGATTTGGAAAGGAAGTTGCTGTTGAATACTTTCCGAACAAAATCAACAAAACGTGTTCTCTTGTACAAGAAATGCGCATCGAGAAGGGAAAAAGACAAGATTACGACAAATTAGCGGGTTTTCACTATCGAAATGCTAAAGGCCTAGTTGCTTACCAAAAGATTTTCGTTTTAAAGCGAGACGACGAAAACGCCGGCGTAATTGTTTATAGCTCACCACCCATCGCAGTTTTTGGAAGACGCAAAACCTTCGGGAGAAAATTAACGATCCAAGAGGTAAATCGTGACCTAACACTGATTTCACGTGTCATTGTTCATCCAAAATATCGTACCGTTGGGCTTGGCGTGAAACTTGTGCGTGAAACGCTTCCTTTAGCTGGAAAGCCTTACGTGGAAACCACTGCAGTTATGGCACGATATAATCCGTTTTTCGAACGTGCAGGAATGACAAAAATTGCAGAAAGCACACCTAACCCCAAAATTCTTGGTGCTGTTGAAAAATTAAGAACCCTCGGATTCAATCCCGTTTTTCTCACCTCAGAAACAGCTAATCTACAAAAACTTGGAAAAATGGCTGCTCACGAAGTGCAAATGGTTAAAGACGCTTTCAAACAGATTCCGTCAGGAATCTATGGAAAACGCATCATGGGCGTTCATCAAGCATATCTGAATCGAGAGGAATTTACCGCCCGAGTGGATGCAGCAAACCTTGAAAAGTTGGTCAAGATGTTACGTGTCCTTGGTTTTCTAATCCAAACAAAAGTTTACCTGATTTGGAAAAATCCAACAACCTCTACAGAGGTGACGACGCATGACTGAAAGAGAAAAAGGTGAACTCACTGAGTTGATTGCCAGAACATGGAGCCTTATCGACTACATCGATGAGCGGTTGAAATCCTCCACGGTAAATGAGAAAGACAAGATTAGATGGGCAAGTGTTTTAGCGAGTGCCATAGGTGCGTTAGACAAACTGTTTTGCAAAGCGGGAATCGGAAAATTCGACAAAGATGACATGGCGATTCTGCTCTCCAAAATTCCCAAAAAGTTCAGTCAAATCGTGAGAAGAAGGATAGAAAAAATTGGAAGACCAAGAAATAAAAGTCGAAAACGATTCTAGGCAAGAAAAGCTCGAAAAAATAAGGGAAGACCCCGTGCTCTTCACCCAAGTCGCGTTAGGGCTGACGCCTTTTCACTATCAAGAGAAGCTGTTACGGGATGACTCGAAGCGGCTTTGTGCTTGCATGGGCCGTCAATCCGGAAAAACCACGACGATAGCGATTAAGGCTATTCATTTCGCCTTCTGTAACGCAGGCGTTACGGTTCTGATCACGGCGCCTTCCCGAAGGCAAAGCATAATCATGTTCTCTAAGATTGCAGGTTTTGTTTTTCGCACAGTCTTAACGAAAAGCATTGTCCGTGCAACGCAAACAACGATTCAGCTATCTAACGGCAGCGAGATAATAGCGTTGCCATGCTCTCAACATCTTTTACGTGGGTATACGGCCCACATGCTAATCGTGGACGAGGCGGCCTTCATATCCGAAGAAGTTGTCACAAACATTCTCTATCCGATGTTGGCGACGACAAATGGAAGCTTGATTCTGCTAAGCACACCTTGGGGCAAAAACCATTTCTTTTATCGTGCATTCGTAGACCCCGACTTCAGTGTGCACAGAGTTAAGTCAAGCGAGTGTCCGCTGATCTCGGAGAAATTCCTAAAAAAACAGAAGGAGCTCATGACAACTGAGACTTATCGCATGGAATACGAAGCAGAGTTCGTTGAAGCAGCCACTAGCTACTTTCCACAGGACCTAATCCGTTCGTGCATCGATCCAGAGTTGGAGTTGGAACGCGATTTAGAGACGCTTGGTCCTCAAGAAGGTGATTTCTACGCGGGTTGCGACTTGGGTAAACTCCAAGACTACAGCGTTTTCGCTGTGACTCAGAAAACTCAAGACCATGTCACACTGGTGTTTCTAAGAGAATTCCCCCTTGAAACACCGTATAGTTCAGTAATCGGTTTCATAGTTCAAGCCAACGAAAAGTTTTGTTTCCGAAGGATTCTGATTGACAAATCGGGTGTCGGAGAAGTTGTTACCGAGGAGATTAAGGCGCAAGGTCTGACAAACGCTGAAGGCAAACCCTTCACAGTGCAGTCGAAGGCTGAGATGCTCGCCCACCTACGTGTTAAAATGGAGCAGGGCACATTCAAGATGCCATATAACCATAGGCTCTGTCACCAGATCAACGAGCAACGCTACGAATACACAAAGTCCGGACAGCTCAGATTCTGGCACCCACTAAACAGCCACGACGACCAACTGTGGAGTTTGGCACTCGCGTGTTATGCCAGCAAACAAGAAGAGCCGAGAGAAGTCTTAGCCCGAGCGTGGTGACAGAGTTCCACCTATTCAAAACCAACTGCCCCCCCTATAGGAGACTTTTAGTATTTGACTTACCGAATCCTTTTGAAGCAACGATATGACAACCACCATTTCGTAGCCTATTCAAAACGATTCTTGTTTGTTGAGTTTCTGTTCCGTTTTTTATGCTAGTCATCTCTGAAGCTCCACGCGAGTTGTCTTGCTATTCTCTCAACGACTTGCTTGTTTTTGCCCCTCATTTTGTTTCCCACTTTGGTTTTGCTATGTAAAATAGGACCCAAAACGACTATTCAAACCTCTTTTTCAGCTTATTTTGTCGAAAAAACCATGAAAAACCCTTATTTTTAAAAAAATCGTTACATAACGCGAAATTTTCAGGGACTTTTTCTCAGAATTATTGCTTAGAAGAGCAGAGGAGTTTTTCCTTGTTTTTAGCTTCCTTTAAGCCTTCTTATTCAATCTCCTCTTCCTTCTTAACGGGATACAACGTTACCTCCACTCTGGAACCTTCTAAACTCTCTTCTTCGGACTTCAAAAACTCCTTGGCTGTAACCTTCGGAACCGTCAAACGGCCGTCTGTGCCCATGCGACAATAAAAATCTTCAAAATGGTGGCCGAGCTTGAGATGCATCTTGAATACTTCTCCAGGCTCCAGCTTGAACCGCCACCTGATCACGACTGGAATGTGTATCCTCCGATTCTTCTGAATGACAGCTTTAAAGCTCACAGCTTGAGTTAAGGGCAAACAGGCTCACCTTTCCATATCTTTTCCTATCTTTCCCTATCTTTTTGCATCTTTTTGTATCTTTCTGCATCTTTTCCCATCTATTCCCATCTATTCCCATCTTTTCCCATCTAATCCTATCGTGACTTGAGCAATATCTAAACGCTGTTCACAAAAAGAAGCTCAGTTCAAGCTTTTCAAAAAATAGGTAGGGGTCTAGAGAGAGAATAACATAATCTACCGATGCGCACAAGAGATAGAAACAAAGATTTAACTTATGCATGCTACACAAAGAAGTGATTACCCCATTGAAGAAAGAGTTACCTATGTTTCATAATTGATCTTATATACACACACAAGAGGTATTGCTCCCCCATAAGATCTAGGAGAATCACCCGCTTGAGAG
>SOJY01000004.1 GCA_004376385.1 Candidatus Bathyarchaeum sp. | reverse complement strand
GAGGTTGACCACAACAACATTCTTCACGCATTTTCTTCTTCACCTCCATTTCAGTGCACCAGAAGGTATTCAAAGCGAAGTATTTATGCATGCATTCTATCTCCAGTTTTAATGCACGCGTTTTATATGCTTCTGCAAGTCATAAAGCCCCAGTGTGAAATTCAGTGAGTGATGAAAATGCTGCAAAGGGAGAAGATGCATGCATGCAGAAAGTATTCTACAAGCCATATGGTGTTATCAACTTGTCCTACGATTTAGGCAAAAAAGCGATTAGTGAAGCTTTAGAACTCGGGGCTTCTTATGTTGATGTCCGAATCGGCGAGATTTTCGACGAAAATTTAACTGTACGAAAGGGAGTTCCGGAAGAAGTCAGTCTACTGTATTCAAGAGGTATGGGGATCCGGGTTATCGTCAGGGGTGCATGGGGCTTTGCTGGCTCTATCGACTTAAAAAGTGAAGGAATAGCTGAAACGGCACAGAAAGCCGTGAGCGTAGCGCTTGCAAGCTCCAAGCTCAAAAAGAAGGATATCAAATTGGCAGCAATCGCGAAGTCACGGAAAGAAGAATATTCCACACCAATGAAAAAAGACCCCTTTGAAGTTCCCTTAGAAGATAAAGTGGATGTCCTTCTCAGTGCAGAGCGAACCCTTGCTGAACAATCGCCTCTAATAAAGTCTTCATCCACATTTTTCAGAGCTTTCCGTGAAAACAAACTTTTCATGAGCAACGAAGGAACAGAAATCACTCAGCAAATAACTTTTTGTGGCGGTGGACTGCTGTGCGTTGCTGTAAGGAACAGTGAGGTCCAGCGAAGATCTTATCCATGTTCGTTTAGGGGAAACTACAGCACAGCTGGCTATGAATTCTTTGAATCACTGGCACTCGTCGAACATGCGAAGGAGACGGGACTTGAAGCTGTTAGGTTGCTCGACGCGGCAAAATGTCCTTCAGGAAAGACTGACCTAATTATCACAGGGGAGCAGTTAGAACTTCAGATTCATGAAAGCTGTGGTCATCCAACCGAACTAGACCGAGCATTAGGCATGGAAGCTGACTATGCTGGCACAAGCTTCCTTACACCTGACAAACTAGGCAAATTAGTATACGGCTCTGAAAATGTGAACATGGTTGCTGATGCTACAGCTCCCAGAGGGTTGGGAACATTTGGCTACGATGATGAAGGGATTCCAGCCAAGCAGGTTTTTTTGGTCAAAGAAGGCTTGTTCATGGGATATCAGACTTCCCGTGAAACAGCGGTCGACCTGGGTTTAGGCAAAAGTAGCGGCGGCATGCGAGCAGACTCTCCGTTAGCAATTCCCCTAGTACGCATGACAAATATCAACTTGTTGCCAGGCGACTGGAAACGAGAGGAAATCATCGAAGACACGAGACACGGGTTCTTAATGGACACAAACAGATCATGGAGCATTGACGACAAGCGTCTGAACTTCCAATTTGGAGCAGAGATTGGTTGGGAGATAAAGAATGGAAGTAAAGAGAAAATGGTTAAAAATCCAACTTACACTGGCATGACGCCTCAGTTCTGGGGTTCATGTGACGCTATTAGCAAAGATGATTGGAAGATGTGGGGTACGCCAAATTGTGGTAAGGGCGTGCCAGCACAAGTGATGTATGTGGGCCATGGATGTGGCACAGCACGATTTGGAAAGACAAGGATTGGAGTACTTCAATAGGAGATGATTAAATAATGTCTGTTGAAGAATTGCGGGACATCTCTCAGAAAGCGCTGAAATCTGCTTTGAAAGAGAACGTTGATCAGGCTCAAGTAGCAGCCTTCCTGTTTGACTCAGCACGCACTCGCTTCGCCAACTCGCAAGTTCACCAAAACATGGTGTCCAAAAAAGGAGGCGTAGCTATCAAGGTTGCCATTGGGAAAAGAATTGGATTCATGCGGGCTGATGTTTTGGAAGCTGAGCAGATTAAGAATGCAGTTGGGCAAGCAATCAAAATCGCAAGAGTTAATCCCGAGGACAAATATTTCAAGAGTTTTCCAGAGCCAGAGAGGTGGCAATCTTTACAGGACGCATTCGACGATGACACCGCAAACTGTAGTCCTGACTACCGAGCAGAAAGAGTCAAAGAAGCCATTGAAGTGTCCCATTCAGAATCACCTCTTGTCAAAGCAGTTGCAGGCTCTATTCTCTCGAGTTCCTACTCGCTTGCAGTCACCAACTCTTTAGGCATGTCAGCATGGACGAAAATGTCTCTGGCTTCAATGAACGTTACAGTGATTTCCGAGAAAACAGGATCTGAAGGCTTTGGGTATGCTGAGCAGAGTTCAAGGCACATAAAAGACATTGACCCAGTTAAACTGGCCACTCAAGCGTCAAAAAAATCAGTAAAGAGCATAAATCCAGCCAAAATCTCTCCTGGAGAATATGAGGTGGTTCTTTCACCCATAGCAACAAGCTCATTCTTCACTTTTCTATCGTTGATAGGTTTCTCAGCCGCACCCTACCAGCGGGGAGAATCTTTCGTGAAGTACCATTTGAACGAACAGGTTTTTGACGAAAAACTAAGCGTTAAAGATGACGCAGGCGACCCTAGAACTGTATTCAAACTTGCTGTTGACGGAGAAGGCGTCACAAAAAAACGTGTTCCACTGATCGAAAAGGGGGTCGTCTCAGAAGAAAGCATTTGTCACGACACCTCAACAGCAAACCGAGAAGATCGGCAAAGCACAGGGCACGCGTTGCCTCATGGTTTGATCAGGATGACACGACCTATACCATTTCCAATAAACGTCATAGTACATCATGGAACCGCTTCAGTTGACGAAATGATTAAGGAAACAGGACATGGAATATTTGTGACGAGGTTTCACTACACCAATCCGGTTGTGCCTGCGAAAGCTGTTCTGACAGGACTGACAAGAGATGGGACATTCTTAATCGAGAATGGAGAACTTACAAAACCTATCAAGAATATGCGATACACAGATACCATGCTCTCCGCTCTCAAACATATATCAATGATGGGAAAAGAGTTGGAAGCAATACGGCTAGGAACTGTAACTGTGCCAGCCATGAAACTAGAGAAACTACGGTTCACTGGAGCAACCGAATACTAGATGAAGCTAGTTGGCTTCTGTCTCCAAACGTGACATCGCAGGTGAAAAAACTTCGGAAACTTTGAAAACGTGCTATTTCAAATCTTGTTTAGGTTCCGAAACTGTGAGCAGCACCACGAATACTCCGATGAAACCTATTATGGCGCAGGCAACAAAAGGGATTTCAGAAGAGTAAAAATCGTAGAAAAAGCCGCCTAACGTAGAGCCTATAACCAATCCGATATTTTGGAAAATACTGAAGATTCCCATAGCCCTTCCCCTCTTAGATGCTGGAACCAAGCCTGAGAAAATGGCGACAATCGAAGGATTGGAGACTCCGCGTCCAAATCCCCGTAGCATCATGATAAGAAGTAAAGGCCAAAAACTCCCGGAAAATATGACTAAAATCGCCGAAGTTGCCTGAAAAATCTTCCCAAAGACAATCATCGGTTTCCTTCCAATTCTATCTGCAAATGCTCCCATAGGAAGCGTTGTAAACAGAATCGCAATTGCTTGTACAGTGAAAAGCATTCCAACGCCTACTTCATTGACCCCTAATTGTTCATTAGCGTACACAGACAACACTGGCTGGATAAGAGAATTGGAAAGCGCCAAGATAAGCCGGGCTATACAGAGACCTAAGAAAATTCCTACATACGGTGTCAGCTGTCCTGCTCCTTTGAAGTTGCTGACCATTGGTGCTCTTAAACTCGTTTCAGATGAAGAGCTCAAACCAGTTGATGACGCGTCCATGCTATTCTCAGTCGGAATCGTCTCCTGCACTGTGAAAGCGACAAGCACTGTACTCGCAAAAGCCAAAGCACCACATACAAAAAATGGGACCGCGATGTTAAATGCACCTGCCAGTACACCCCCCAAACCAGGACCTACTACCATTCCGAGGAAATGCATCATATCATAAAGCCCCAAAGCCTTGCCTCTATCCCTAGCCGACACCATATCAACAACCATTGTGCTCATAACAGGCCATACCACTCCCGAAGCCATGCCCTGAAAAGCCCTTAACAGTATCAGTTGGTTGGCATCTTGCGAAAACCCATACAATGCCATGACAACCGAGTATGCCAGCAACCCTAGTATTATGGGTCTTTTTCTGCCCGTTACATCAGCAAGCCATCCACCGGGAAAAGTTGTGATCAAACGAGTTATTGCAAAGGAAGCAGTCAAAAGACCCAACTGAATTCCAGATGCCCCGAAATCTCTAGCATAAATCGGCAAAATAGGCATAACTAACCCAAAACCTAGCATGCTGACAAACACGGCGAAACACAAAGACAATA
>SOJY01000233.1 GCA_004376385.1 Candidatus Bathyarchaeum sp. | reverse complement strand
TATCTTGAAAATTTGAAAAATAAGCGCTTAATGTCGTAAAGTATAATAGACACTGAAGAGTTAAAACAGAAATGTCTCAGTTTTCACGGGGACAACATTATGATTGAGGTGAATAAAAACGAAATCAGCACAAACTGTTACGATAAAGTATGTTATACGCGCCCGATTCGAAGTGGAGGGAGTAGTTGAAAAACCGGACGTGATCGGGGCACTTTTTGGACAAACAGAAGGATTGTTTGGACCAGAGCTCGACCTCCGAGAACTCCAAAAATCGGGTCGAATCGGAAGAATAGAAATTAGCCTAGAATCAAAACAAGACAAAACTACCGGCAAAATAGACATACCCACAAGTCTAGATAGAGTCTCAACAGCTATTATCGCAGCAAGTATCGAAAGCATAAACCGCGTAGGACCCTGCAAAGCAGCGGTTATTCTAAACAAAATAGAGGATATACGCGACGCTAGACGACGAATCATCATTGACAGAGCCAAAGTCGTTCTTCGGAAATGGACCGTCGAAACAATGCCCGGTACCAACGAGATTTTCAGAGAAGTTTCAGAAATGCTGAGGCTGGCAAGAGTCGAAAAATTTGGACCTGAAGGACTGACGGCAGGACCAGAAATCAGCACTGCGAAAAAAATACTTGTTGTGGAAGGAAGGGCAGACGTAATCAATCTATTAAGAGCTGGAATACAAAACACCATCGCTGTCGAAGGCGCCAAAATTCCACAAAGCATAATCAAGATATGCCGAGAAAGAGAAGCCACAGCATTTCTCGATGGCGACCGAGGAGGAGACCTTATTCTCAAAGAACTTCAACAAGTAACCACTATAAAATATGTTGCTAGAGCCCCCCGCGGCAAAGAAGTAGAGGACCTGACTTTCAAAGAGATCGAAAAAGCCCTGAAAGACCGTGTTCCCCTCGAAAAGTTCAAAGTAAAGAAGGAGCGACGAAAAAAGTTAGTTCCAAAACAAATTGTTGAAACCGCAAAAGAGTTGAGTGGAACGTTGGAGGCTGTGCTCCTTAACAAAGAGATGAAACATGTGGGTCGGATGCCCGTAAGAGAACTTGCGGAGAAGCTTCAAAAAATGAAAGACATAGACACTGTAGTTTTTGATGGGGTAATAACTCAGAGACTTGTAGATATCGCTGCAAAAAGAAACATCAATTACCTTGTAGCTGCCCGCGTTTCAACTGCGATGAAACAGCCATTAAAAGTAAAACTGATAACATTCGAGGAAATCCAAGCATAATCTCCCATAAAATCGAGAAGAGTCAAATAGTTCATTCTGGAGGTCAACAGCGCCTCCTCAACCAAAATTAACCTGATTAGACGTATAAAAGCAGTTTATCTCCTCTATTTGGAGGTCACTATATTCGTGTCTTCCTAATGGGAGATGCTAATGCGTAAAGCTTCATATTATTACACAGAAATAAGAGCCGCCGCAACGAATTTGAGGGAACAATTTTCCAATATACTTTTAACGGTTTTAGCAAGCACTTATTACATTATGCCAGCGTGGAAAGGATAGAATTCTTTTGAAGATTTTTCGAATAGACCTCAAGAAGGGTTTCGCTAAGGTTATGCCGGAGAGTCTAGACGACCTGTGGCACCTCTACAATATAATTCTCGAAAAGGATGAGGTTCACGCCCGCACAACCAGACAAACAAAACCTGACGATCAGTACGCACGACCAACAAAGGCGAAAAGAGTTCCCGTCAATCTGGGCGTGCAAGTTGAAAAAATGTTTTGGGACAGGATCCTCAACCGCTTGAGAATAAACGGGATTGTATGTGAAGCACCCGAAAAATTAAGCATAAAAGGGTCCCGGCACACAATAAACGTAACCGTAAACAAGCCTATAACTATAGTGAAAAAGCGATGGTTGAAACACCAGCTTGACAGGTTGAAAAAAGCAAGCAGAATCACAGCTGCGCCTCTCACCATAATTTCAATGGACGACGAAGAATATTGCGTGGCTGTTCTGCGGCAATATGGTATTGAAACGAAAATTGGAGAGAGATCTAAGCTTCCAGGAAAGTTAGAGGCTGAAAAGAGGACAAAAGCCAAACAGCTGTTTTTCAAGAGAGCACTAAAATCTCTTCGGGAAACGTGGGTTCCTCTTCATAGTCCGATAGTTATTATTGGACCCGGATTCATCAAGGATGATTTTGCTGGTTATGTTAAGAATGAAGCTAAAGATGTTGCCGCATCCATTATTGGCGTAAAAGGGGTAAACAGTGCAGGCTTATCTGGAATCCAAGAATCGCTTCGCTCAGGCATCCTTTCTAACATGCTGGAACATGTTAGAGTGGCTGACGAAATGAATGCTATGGAGAAGTTCTTGGCGAGACTTGGAAAAGGTAAGAACAACGCAACCTACGGATTCAGTGATGTTGAAAAGGCAGCTAATTATGGCGCGGTTGAAAAGCTTCTAGTTGCAGATTCAACCCTGAGGGAGACTACAGACGAAAAGAGAATAGCCTTGGAAAAGATCATGAAAACCGTTGAAGAGGCGCGTGGAGAAATCATGGTCCTTAGCACCGAGCATGAGGCGGGAACAAAACTGCTTTCACTAGGTGGCGTTGCCGCCCTTCTCAGATTCCCGTTGCTCTAACAGATCGTTACTCGATTACTTTTGGTAAAACTTTATGCGTCTGCGAACGGCAGGGTTCTGATAAGCGAGTTTCTTCATAGCCTGCTCAAACGTTTCGTCGGGAGCCAGTTCTTTTTCGATAAAGACTCCTGTTCTTCCCACCTCATCACGGCGTAGGAGAGCACGAACACGATCCAACACGGTATTAAGCGAGACTCCTAACAAATTGGCGACCTCCTCTTCTCGACCTACAACTGCGCTCTCTACATGACCTTCCGTTGTGGGTTCGATGAGCATAAGCCGTTTGTCCACCCCTAAAACTCGTTTATCGTCTCTAAGGGTGGAAAGGGACGCTTCACCCCCAAACCTGTAAAAGTCTTTCTCTACTGGACGGAGCTTCACCAAAGGAAAGGATAGACTAATTTGCTGGTCCAATCCGATGTATCCTTTCAATGCATAGAGGGGTGTAGCCTGTATAATTGTTCGCTGGTAAACCTGAAAACCGGACCGTTCAAGCTCCGTTTCTATGATGAATGAGGATGGTGGGTCTGGCAAGAACACGTCGATGTCACTCGTTTCTGAAACGTCACCGCGGGCGATGCTTCCGTGAACAATGGAACGCAGATGACAGTTGTCCAATGTCTCCATTATCTGAATAGTTTTTGACCTTAATTGTTTCAAAAGTTTCCAGCGTTTCTTGTCGTAGATGATCTCTACCCGTTCTGCTCGTTTCATCGGCTTCTTAGACATCTCACTTCACCGGTTCGAGACAAGCCTTCATCCAGTCCAAGTAAGACGGTGAGCCATTCACTATGGGAAGCGCCAGAATCTCTGGAGTATCATAGCTGTGAAGTTCCATCACTCTCTTTGAAAGCTTTTTGAAGAGGGTTTCATGGGACTTCATGATTACTAGAACCTCTTTTTCTTCCTCTATCTTTCCTTGCCACCAGAAAAAAGAAGAAACAGGGTCCATGATGTTGGCGCAGGCGATTAACCGTTCTTCCAGCAGGGTGCGAACTATCCTCACGGTCTCTTCCTTGGTGCTGGCTGTTATAAGCACAATTATGTATGACATATGTTCTCCCACAAAGACTATAGATGAGTGCTATTTTAAGTAAATCAAAATCTTTTTACAAATAGTAAAATAGTTAATCGCAAACATTACTGTCAAAAAAAGTCACAGAGCCAATAAAGAAATATTTGACGCCACATGTAGCGATTAACGAAGGTTTTTGGCATGCTGGTGTCTGGAGTTGACGAAGCTGGTCGCGGATCAGTTATTGGTCCATTAGTTATAGCAGGAGTTTCGCTTGAGGAGAAGGATTTGCCTAAGCTAGTGGACATTGGCGTGAAGGACTCCAAGCTCCTTTCTCCACAGAAACGCGAAACACTTGCCAAGCAGATAAGAGAGCTGGCTCTAAATTGTCACGTCGTGTCTTTGTCTCCTGTTGAGATTGACCGAGTTGTTGAAACCGGAAAAAGGCTTCACAGGCTGAATCGTTTCGAAGCTCAGGCAATGGCTAGAGTGATAACAATTCTTAAGCCAGAAGTAGTCTATGTGGATGCGGCAGATGTTCTAGCCGACCGTTTTGGGGAACACATCGCAGAGAACCTCGATTTCAAGCTCAAAATTGTGTCTGAGCACAAGGCAGACATAACGTATCCTATCGTATCAGCTGCTTCTATCATAGCAAAAGTGGAAAGGGATAGGGCGATTTCCCATCTGCAAAAGAAACACGGCAATATGGGCTGCGGCTACCCAAGCGACTCGA
>SOJY01000028.1 GCA_004376385.1 Candidatus Bathyarchaeum sp. | reverse complement strand
CACGTAAAAAACTAGCTAAGCCGAATCTGTAGTTCCCAGAATGCATACAACAGAAGCTATAAACTAGTTTACACATTTTTTGTGTGTCATAAAAAATCAGGTCACTTCCCTTTGTGGTGAGTTCATGAGTGAATGGAAAATTGGAGTTGACATTGTAGAAATTGCCCGCTTTCAGCAATTAGACTACTCAAGCAACAAACAATTCTACAAGCGAGTATTCACACCAAACGAAATCAAATATTGTTTATCCTTCACTAGCCCAGCGCCACATTTTGCCGCAAATTTTGCTGGAAAAGAAGCAGTCTACAAGGCAGTAAACATGTTCTGCGATGTTAAACTTCACAAGATCGAGATTCTCAGAGACACTAATGGATCACCATACGTCAACATGCATTTAAGCCACGAAGAAACGACCACCCCATTACAGGTAAAGGTTAGCCTGTCCCACTCATTATCTTATGCCATTGCTTTTGCTGTAGCGCACAAACCAACTAAATCAGCAAGCAACCCCATGAAAGCAGAGGCGGTATCATCACATGGACTCTAAAGAAGCATCACAGAAGCAAAGAGAATCAACCAGTAGCCAGCTAGAAAAACTACTGAATCAGGTTCAGAAAGAGCCGACCCATCTGAACTACTGGAACGTCCACAAGCGAATCCAAAAACTTGACCTAGAGTCCCTCAAGATCCCAGACGAAAAGAGGATAAAAGTGGCTCTGCTAAGCTCATTCACAATCGACCCGCTATGCATATACCTTGACATCAAGAGCCGTTTCGCCCAGTTGCATCCCGAAATATACGTTGCACCGTTTAACCAATACCAGCAGGAAATCCTTAACGAAAACAGCAGACTATACACCTTCAAACCAGACGTAATTATCTTGGCTGTACAAGCAGACGTTTTGCTCAGCGAACATTTCTTTTCAGAGTTTGTCAAGTTGTCTAACGTAGAGCAGTATCAAACAGAGATCGTTGACCGCTTTCAAACAATCTTGTCTATGCTAACCGCTAGGACAGACGCTCTTGTGTTAGTGAACAACTTCATAGTTCCATCATTCACTCCTTTCGGAATCTTAGACAACAAAGCAGATAATGGATTCCGAAGCTTCTTTTATGAGCTAAATCAGAGATTGGCAGAACTATACAAGAAGAGCAGTCAAGTTTACGTGGTTGACCTTGAAGGCGCCGCAAGCAAACATGGCAAGTCACGTTGCCTAGACCCGAAACTGTATTACCGCGGCTCCTTAGTGTTCAGCGAATCCTTCCTGCCCGTGATTGCAGACGAGTACATGGCATACATTAAGGCTCTGAAGAACCTCACAAGAAAGTGCATCGTATTAGATTTGGATAACGTAATGTGGGGCGGCATCATCGGCGAGGATGGAATAGAGGGAATCCAATTAGGCAACGACTCGCCAGGAAACGTCTACAAAGACTTCCAGAGGGTCTTGCTGAGCTACTACAACCGCGGAATCCTTTTGGCAATAAACAGCAAAAACAACCCTGAAGACGCACTAAAAGCCATCAGGGAACATCCTCACATGCTCTTACGCGAGAAACATTTCGTAGCCATACGAATTAACTGGAGAAACAAAGTCCAAAACATGACAGAACTCGCAAAGGAAATCAACATCGGATTAGACAGTATGGCATTCATGGATGACAACCCCCGCGAACGAGAACAGATGAAACAGGCGCTACCTCAGGTCCTAGTTGTAGACCTGCCCTCTTCCCCATTCCTGTATCGGCAAACCCTCGAAAACCTGAACGACTTCAACGTCCTCGCTTTAACTGAAGAGGACAAAAAGCGTGGAGAAATGTACCACGCAAGAAAAAAGCGTGAAGAACTCCGAACATCAATCAGCTCTCTGGAAGACTTTCTGAAGTCTCTAGAAATGAAAATCGTGATCAAACATGCTGACGACCTTGGTTTGCCAAGAATTGTGCGCATGGTAAACAAGACAAACCAGTTTAACTTGACTACCCGTCGATACACCGATGCTGAAATCCGGAAAATGAAAGAAGCAAAGAACGAGTTCGTCATTTATAGTCTGCAGGTTAGCGACAAGTTAGGAGACGAAGGAATCGTCGGCGTGGCTATCATCCGTAAAGAACAGAAGATGTGGACTTTAGATTCGTTTCTTTTGAGTTGCCGCGTTATTGGACGCAAAGTTGAGACAGCTTTCTTAGCAAAGATTGTGGCAGATGCAAAAGAACAGGGTGTCTCTACGCTAGTTGGGGAGTGTATTCCAACGCAAAAGAATGCTCCCGTCAAGAACTTCTATTCCAGCTATGGGTTCGAAGAACTTGCGCAGGAAGGAAACCTCTACAGGTGGAGGCTTGACTTAACCAAATCTACAGTAAAGATGCCTGAATGGATGAATGTCAAAAATGGCTAGTAGTATGGATGAGAAACTGAAAGATATTCTAGCAAAGGTTTTACTCATTGACGAGTCAAAGATCAGCGATGGAATGTCCAGAAAAAGCGTAAAAGAATGGGATTCCATGGCTCACTTAATGCTTGTGAGCGAGATCGAATCTGCTTTTGAGGTAACCATGGATGATGATGACATCATGGAAATTCAGACAGTAGGCGACATAAAGAAAACACTGAAAAAAGTGGGAATAACCACTTAAAATTTAATATTCAGCAGTTTATGTGATACTAAGAATTTTCCGTTTCTCCGGGCTTCTTCAATTTTTTAATTGCCCGCGCTGGGTTTCCCGCAACCATCGTGTATGGAGGAACATCTCTGCTTACAACCGAGCCCGCAGCAACAATCGCGCCCTCTCCAATCGTTACCCCCGGCAGGATGATTGATCCGGCAGCAAGCCAGACTCCTCGCTTGATTGTTACTTTTTTGGGTCCTTCATGGTAGATTTTGAATCGCTGATGGAAAGGACTTGCGCTAGAGTGAGCCATGATGCTTACGCCCGGACCGATACTGGCTTCATCTCCAATCTCGATGTATTCTGGAAACTCGCCATCCATCATTACTAGAAAACCAATGTAAACATTCTTGCCAATCTTAACGCCGCATTTACGGTACACGCTAGAACGGAATTGATAGACTGGCGCCAGCCATGCAAGAATTCGGAGCAGTCGCCCAAACAATTTACCCATGAGATTACCTCGTTTCTATTATATTTAAAACAAACGTTGAATGTAATCAAAGAAAGAGAAGTTGTCAATGTCCCCAGTCAATAGACAGCAGAAGGGAGCGTCATGTTTCCATTTGCCATGCTTGCTCCAATAGTTCACAGCTTCAGTAACTGTTGGAAACCAACCATTCAACGCTGTTCCATACTCCACAACACTGTTTAGCACATTGACATATTTGGGCTGCCCCATCCTGATGGGATGCAGGTCAAACATAAACACGCCGCCCTTTTCGCTTGCTCCTTTGATGACATGCTTCAATTTCGTTTCCATCTGGCGGCTACTGAAGCCCTGTATGTCAATCATAAAATCGTCTGACAATCTGTTAAGAGGGATACAGACGAAACTTGACTCATGGTCGTCTATTTGGACTCTAAACGGAGAAGTGCCCGATCTATATTTAGGGTTGTAGCCGATTCCGATGTCCCAGAGAAAACCATACTTCTCTACGAGTTTAGGCGTATCTTCTGTGTAGACGTTATATGGCGCCCGAAACCCATACACCTGAATACCCAAAGCTTTGAAGGTGTCAAGAGCCTTCCCGACATCGTCATCCTGCTGCCTTTCTGTGATGTAGGCATAATTAACGTGCTTGAAACCGTGAACCGCAACCTCATGACCACGCCTCAGGATTTCACGCGTCAACCCAAGGTTTTTTGATGCAACAGACGCAACAATGGGAAAAGTGAATTTTGCCTGATGTAGTTCCATCACGTTAAACATGTTTCCCAGTAGGGTGCTGAAGGGGATGGAGTGTAACCGAAACATACGCAAAGCTTGGCTCAAAATCTTTTCGCCTCGAAACTGTTTCAGGTATTTTAGCCACGATATGCTGAACTTCACCTGAATTCCCTTCATCAACTTATACCGTATTTGTCCAGTAACTACTATTTCTCCAGTAGTTCCACAACATACTTGTCAGGAGTATAAACGAAAGCAATTCTTTTGCCTTCGAAAAGCTCGGCGGGAACTGGTCCCGAAATAATAATCGCTCCATGGCTTCTAAAATTTTTGAGCGCTTCTTCTATGTCTTCAACCAAAAAGCACAGGTGATAGAGCCGCATGTTCCCCTTCAGAATCTTAGAAACCGGAGAATCATCAGCAAGGGGAGCAATCAACTCGATAGGAACACTGTCTGCTTCCGGACCCGAAAGCAAAACAACAGAAACCTTCTGAACCAGATCATCCACAACCTCGGTGACAGGGACAAAAC
>SOJY01000262.1 GCA_004376385.1 Candidatus Bathyarchaeum sp. | reverse complement strand
GTTTGTGGCACTGAAGTTAAGAGAAGACCTCTGAAAAGAAAGCCTGTAAGAAAATAGGGAAATGCATGCATCAAAGTGATGAGAAACAATTCAACCCAGTAATACTATGACATGTGGAAGCCACGACATAGAACTGGAAATCTACGAAGGCAAATGCTCCAGACACAAGAAAGGCCAGAAGTTCAAGTATCCCGAAGATAGAGCTAAGATATGTCCGTGGTTGTTGACAGCACAAATGCGATGATACGGGTACTCCAATACGGCAGCAAACTGCCCTGGCGTTATTTTGGAACCCCATACGAGAAGCAAGTAAATCCTAAGGAGGTTTCCACAGAATTTTTCTGCTGATTTAGATCAAGTTTCTCAGCAACAGAGCCCTGTTGAAACAGCTAGAGCACAATACAAAGAATTGCTTGCCGCAGGTATAGACTATGAGGATGCAAGATATTTATTACCGAGTTCAATAGAAACTCATATTTCAGTGGCAATGAATGCAGGGGCACTGAACAATTTGTTCAGCTTAAGGTTATGTAGACGGGCACAATGGGAAATTTGTGAACTAGCAGCGAAAATGAGAAAAATTGTTAGATCAATGGCGCCTTCTCTGTTTTGGAATGAATGTAGACCTTGTGTTAGACGAGGGTTCTGTCCAGAAAGTGGGAAAAGTTGCGGCTTTTGGAAAAGGGATGAATATCACAGAGAACGTGAGAGATTCAAGAGAGGGTATCCTTATGAATAAACGAATGGTTTTCTATTGCTCTGCAGCAATTCGAGGGGATACGTCTTACGAACAGTATTTTGATAAGATGGTGAAGATTGCCAGCCTATATGGAGAAGTCAAGACGGAGAAACATGGATATGCTCCATTGACTCGTTGGACAGAAGCCATGAAGAAGCAAGTCTATGAAAGAGACATGAAATGGATTAGGAAATCTAACGCAATTCTCGCTGAATGTTCTGGACCAAGCTATGGTACAGGGGCGGAAGTAAATTATGGAACCAGAATTGTAAGAATACCTGCTCTTGGCCTGTACAATGCTTCATCTCTTCCTTCGCTCATGCTTACGCAGGATAAATCCAAATATACATTTCCTCAGAAGTATTCGAATGAAAAAGACTTAGAAAATTACGTTAGATTGTTTCTAGAGATTCTAACAAGATTCAAGCATATTGATGCCATCAGAAAACACTATTTAGAATCTCGAGAGAAAGTGGATCCAAGTTTTGATAAGCACAAGATTCGCGATCTTGTAGAATCGTTGTCACAAGAAAACAGTGGTTTGGTAGGAGTGCAAGGAGAACTAGAACTGGATGTTAATCTAGTCACTGTTGCTAGACCCAAGCATATTGAAATTGACTTTAAAGATTCTGAGGATCTCGTCGAATTCATGTTCAGAAACCTTGTGTTACAGAAGAGATGGAACGATCTAAAAAGCCAACGCATTGGAAGTACTTTTGCCAGTGGGAGAAAATCTAGAATACTAAATTCGTTATCACAACTTGATGAACCATTAGAGCTCTTACGGATCTATAAACGGTATGGACAAGATAGGCTCAGATACACTCAAGAAGCTTTCACAAAGAATGTGCGTGCATATCGAAGGATTGGGCTCTTTGTTAGGCCAAAGAAACCAGAAAAATTGCGGATTGGCACCACCAAGTTCAAGGATCAGATTGAAATTCTTGGAACTCTTTATGGAGATTTTAAAATTAGATCATCTGGGTCGCCTCGTGAGATCATGAGCAACTTCATTATTGTAACCCAGCACTTGCAGCATATTGCAGAATTTTTCCGTAAGTTTGGTTCAGTTTCATTGGTTAGATTACTCAAAGACGCAAAACGGAAAGGTTTGTACTCAACAATACCCGAAATACCCACTCTTAACATTGATGAAGTGAGCATAGCCTCATTTTTGGATCACAAGTGGGCAAAACATCTGTTTAAGTACCTTGAATCAAAATGTGATGAGTTCTACAAGGAGAAATATTCATCGTTTGCGTGAACGCCCACGCTAGTTCTGAGTTCACATAGCTTCGTTTATTTGTGTTCTTTCCATTTATGCCCACGCGCGTGCGGAACTTCCTTATCTCAGCACGCATGCAGAACAACTGGGTGCGACGAGATTTTACATAAACCGTCTGATACCGGCAGGGCGGAGGATAGAATCTTCTTGGTATTTAGACGCCCAGCCCCATGAAATAATAAAAGCTTTGGAAATACTGCACGACAAATTCACACAAAGCGCTGCAACTGGTCAAGGCATACAATGCTATTCAAGGGGAATGACTTACTACGCCAGACTCAGTTATGAACGTTCAAACGGTCAATTATTCACTGTAAGCGAAGCGCTGTCAGGCTACAGCAGGATGTTTCAAGAAAAGTTCGGCACAGAAATCTCAAAAATTGTCAGAAGACTCGCCACAGGCTTTGGAGGTTGTTCCGCAGGATTAACTTATTGTGGGCTAACGGCTTCTGGTGACTTGATTCCATGTGTACCAGCACCCGTAAAGCTTGGCAACCTTCTTGAACAAGACTTAGAAGACATATGGGTTAACAACAAACTGTTAAATTACATTCGAAACCGCAGAGCGTTAAAGGGTTCCTGTGGCAAATGCTCCTACAACGGTATATGCGGCGGATGCAGGTACACAGCTTACGTAATCAATGGAGACTGGTTAGGACCCGATCCCTCATGCCCCTTCGGACCAAGCGTTTGAGATAGAATTCGTCTTCCGCGCGCTAAGAAGTAAGAGTTACTTCTCACCTCTTTCCAGACTTTGCGAAAAGGGTATTTTGGCGCCGGGGATTAGGTTTACATCTCGGTTTAAATTCTCGGCGAGTTTTATTAAATTATGTGGAGGATTTCTGAAGCGTTGGAGTAGCGGGCAAACAGGAGTTCGAATCTCTCTCGAGGATACTAAAACTGCCCCCAGTTAAATGCAAGCAATTTATAGGATTGCAGCAATTCGCATGCGTTAGCAAGAGAGTGTCACTTCCTTGGACTTATTACCACCTTTACTGCATTGTCTCTTTTTAGGAAACGCTCTGCAAGAGCCAAAATTTGATCCCTCTCCACTCGGTTTAATTCCTCCCCCATCTCTTTGAAATCCCTAAACTTTTGGAATGGATTACGTAGGACGAGGTTTAACAAACCATGCTCTCCCTCCTCTTTGCCGCGTGATATTTCGAGAGATTTAATTTTCTTCGCGGCTTGCAATTTTTTATTATCTATTTCAAAATTCTTTAGAAGAAACCATAGATTTTCGTCAAGTTCACGGGCACTATCATGTGATATAGCTCCGAAATAAAGGAAAAGACCTCCGCCTGTGCTTGTCCATTCCATTCTTGAGCCTAACGTGTATGCGAATTTGCTAAACTTTTCTACCCAAAATTTTGACAATGGATAATTCCCAAGTATAACGCTTAGAATTTCATATCTAACATCATATCGTGGCAGTTTAAAACCATAGACGAGTTCCACGTTCTTCATTCCTTCTCTCTCAATAGAGATTTCTTTCTTTTTCCATTGAATTTCAAAAGGGGAAGGATTTTCACCGCTTAAGGGGATATTTGCGTTTTCGACAAGTTTTGCCACATTGCTCTCGTTAATGTTTCCATGAATCACGAGGAAACTATTCAACAAATTATAATATCTTTCATGCCACGCCTCAAGATCTTCTTTGGTAAGTGAGGCGATGTCCTTTTCTTTTCCCAGACTCAACCTAAAATCCCAATTGAATGTTAAGTTCTTTGCCCATTCGTATGCCAGCTCCCCAAGAGTAAAATCAGATTCATGGACTACCGCAGGTGTTATCTTATCCTTCCTTTCCCTTTCGATTTTGTCTTTATTGAACTCTGGATGAAAAATCAAGGAGAGAAAGAGTTTAAAGACCTCTGCAAAGTCTTCCTTAGTTGATGTAAACCAAAACAATGTATGTTCTGGCAAGGTCATTCCATGGAGTTGGACGCCGTATTCTGCAGCCTCAATATCTGGTGAAGGATGATTACTGTTACCCAAAAATACAGCATGTTCCAGAAAGTGAGTAATTCCCTTTTTCCCTTCTTCTTCATGTCGCCACCCTGTTTTGATTCCAATTATTGCGTGCACAAGAGCCTTTGTCCTTCCTGTAATTATCAACTGTTCCATATTTACCACTGGTTTAGTTTTGCATGCCATCTATAAAATCTTAACCAAGTTTGGGGAAAGATTGGAGCATCACTTAATATTTAGAACGACTTTAACTGATCTGGTTCACAAATCAGTTAACATGCTCTTGCTATCAGTATCCATAAATGCTGAAAACCGAGAATTTAAACCCTAACCTATACTTTGGCGCCGGGGAAGGGATTTGAACCCTTGAGGCTCAAAGAGCCACTGGATCT
>SOJY01000019.1 GCA_004376385.1 Candidatus Bathyarchaeum sp. | reverse complement strand
TAGCCTCAGGGTTACTACGGCGGGTCCAGAAAGGACGGTTTCTGAGCCTTAATAGGAAGACGATTCACGTTAACAACTGATTTCTCGCCAGAAAAATTGCTTAGAGGCGAAAAGCTACGCAAAATAAAGGGATTTCAAGCAGAATAACTGAAAAGTGCCCTGAATGTGGAAGCCCAAATCTAATCCACGATTATGATACTGGCGAGACTATCTGCGGAGGCTGCGGTCTAGTTGTCAGGGAACAGATGATGGATAAGGGTCCAGAATGGAGAGCCTTCACCCAAGAAGAAAAAGCCTCTAGGAGCCGCGTTGGAGTACCCAC
Organism: Candidatus Bathyarchaeum sp.; assembly: GCA_004376385.1. Taxonomy (GTDB): domain Archaea; phylum Thermoproteota; class Bathyarchaeia; order Bathyarchaeales; family Bathyarchaeaceae; genus Bathyarchaeum. Next base: position 4,123 of record SOJY01000019.1, on the reverse strand, counting down.
TTCATATTCTGTTCACGATAAAGGATTATCCACAGCCATAGGACGGGTGGACAGGGATGCCTTCGGACGAAAACTTCCACTCTCCACGAGACTTCAAATGTGGAGATTACGGAAATGGCAGATACGATCACGCGTTCACTCCTCCGTAGACAGAAACCTTGCCCAAGCCATGGCAGAACTGGATCGACTATCCGACAAATCATACATTCCTGGCCCAGTCAAAGAGAAAGCCGCAATCATCTACCGCAAAGCCTTGGACAAGGGCTTGGTACGAGGCAGATCTATTGCAGCCATTGCCGCTGCTTCGTTATACGCTGCTTGCCGAACCACAGGAACTCCCAGAACTCTTCGGGAAATAGCTGAAGCCAGTTTTGTGGAAAAGAAGGATGTAGCACGTTGTTACCGTCTGTTGCTCAGAGAACTGAACGTTCAGATGCCAATTGCTAATCCTCTCACTTACGTTTCTAAAATCGCTGAGAGAACAGGTATCTCTGGTCCGACGCAGGGTAATGCCATTAAGATTCTTCATGAAGCTAGGAGAAGACGTGTAGCCGCCGGCAAGGACCCTATGGGGTTAGCTGCAGCTGCGTTGTATATTGCCTGTCTTGTGAATAATGAAAAGAAGACCCAGAAGGATATTGCTGAGGCTGCGGGTGTAACTGAGGTTACGGTTAGGAATCGGTATAAAAGCTTGAGGAGACAGCTAGGCATAGAACTGCCGGATTAACCGTTTTCTTCTTTTGTCTGCTCCATCACTATAGGTCCATTGTAACCACATTCTGCGCAGACATATTTTCTAGGGGTTATTCCGTACATCCTTGGATACGTGCCAAAACCGCTACTAATCATTATATTGGGGCTTCCACATTTTGGGCAACGGTTAATTGTAGCTTCGCCTCGTTTTTTATGTTTCAGTTCTTTAATTACTTCACGAAAATCTGCGAGTATACCCATCTTTATTCTCTCTTGAAGTTTATTGAACTTCAACGTTTTCTTCTGGATAGCCCTGACGGATAAGGTATGTTTTGACCTTGTCTCGGTGGTCGCCTTGCAGAATGATTTCTTCATTTTTTGCGGTTCCTCCGCAGGCGCAGAAACTTTTGAGTTTCTGGGCTAGACGGCTTAGGTCAGCCTCTTTTTCAGTGATGCCGTCAACAATGGTTACTGCTTTTCCCCATTTTCTGGTTTCTAAGCGCACTCGGATTCGTTGTTGTTCTTTCCCGAGTTCTTCACAGACACAAATATCTGAGGGTAGTCCACAGGTAGGGCAAATTCCAGCCATGATACTCAACATCATAGGACACTATTGACCTATATAACATTTTCAATGTTCTACGAGTTGATTGCCAGTAAGTATTTAAGAATCTAGAGAACGTTGCCGGATCATGGATATTCCAGATTTTGCATCATAACAATTATCAAAATAAGGAATATCTTTAGGTCACGTGAAACAACCAAACAGCGACAAGAGGTAAAAGACATGGCTAAACTGGGTGGGCTGCTTACAAAAAATCGGTTTAGAGTGTCTGCTTTACTGGGAATTTTATTTTTGGTAATTGGGGTCAGCCTTTTGGGTTATTCGATTTCTGCGATTCAGGATCATGAGCAGCTGTCGAACAGCGCTGACTTGGCGCTTGAGCAGATGTGGAACTATGACGGTTCTCTTCGTTGGTGGAGAAACGCTTACGTCACATTGTTTCTTCCGTTGACAGCGGCCTTCTTGACATTAGGCGGCGTTGTTTTGGTTTCCCAGCCGCTTTTGACAAGGTTGCGCCACAAAAGTGTTGTCTAACTTTTGAAGATACGTCAAATGCGCTTCTAAAGAATTATGAACAACCAATTGAGTAAAGAAGACAAAAATACAAAGGAAAGATGGAGTTTGGTGTTTACGCTGTTTCTTCGATCACTATCATGGTTAAGGTTGATCTGACTTTGTCTAAGCTTCGTAGATTCCAAGTAACGATTTCTTTGAGTTTTTCCATGGTTTCTGCCTTAACCGTGGCTATAACGTCGTAAACGCCGTAAACCATGTATGTCTCTTTTACGGAGTCCATTTTCTTCAGGGATTCTAAGACGCTGTCCACAGCACCTGTTTCGGTGGTTATCAAAACATACGCCATAGGCATAATATAATCTCCCAATCCAATTTTACCTATTAACCAACATACATAAACTGAGGATAAATATTTTACCCAACAACAAGTTAAAATTTGGTCGATTAGCACCAGTGAACATATTCATATTTGAAGACTAATAACAGCTGATTGTTGAAAACAGCCTTTTTCTCAGAAAACATGGAAGCACAAAGAAGAGGTTTTGGTGCGGTCGCCGGGATTTGAACCCGAGTACCCGGCTTGGGAAGCCGGGGTCCTAACCAGGCTAGACTACGACCGCTACAATCACCAAAACATAACTACAACTTCAATCATTTTAGCTTAGCCTTTGGTGGCTCTCTTTAGCGCGGCAATCACGTTTTCTCTTCCCATAGCTAACACGTAGGGACCTAATCTAGGACCTTGAGGCGCTCCCAAAAGAATCCTGTAAAGAGCCCTGAAGAACTTCCCCGGCTTAACATTGTTATTTCGGGCGATACTGAAGACCGCGCCCTGAATCTCCTCTTCTGTCGCATCGATCTGTAAGGCTTGGATAAGCTCGTTAACAGCAGCCTTTTCCTGTTCGGTTAGTTCTACGGTTTTCTCCGTGATTTCCGTGAAGTCTTTTGACCAGTTAAGGGCGTAACCGATTCGCCGTTTCAGGTCATCAGTCAATCCTTCTTTTCCGTATCCGTAAGCCTGAAGCTTTTCCATGATAAAATCGGCTTCAGAGCCTTCCGGAGCCATCTTAGCCAAGAACGTAAGAAGATTATATGGCACATGATCACCAATCTTAGAAGGAACATCAAAAAGCATGCAATACTTGTAGAGACCCGACAGCTTAGCCTTCTCCTTCTTGTCTGAAACCATCTTCTTTCCGAAGTGAACATCCTCTAGCTCGTCAAGCTCATTCATGTATTGCGGTATGTCAATAACAGAGAGGCTTCTGGCTCCAACAAAACGCTTCAACGTCAACAACAAAAGAGACTGAGGCGAGCCGTACCTGAACCAGACCTGAGGAGTGAAAACGTTTCCAGCAGATTTGCTGATCTTCTTTCCGCTCTTGTCAAGATACATCTCATATCTGGCATGAGAAGGAGGAGCCCAATCAAATATTTCCCTGCATATCCGATCATTCACCCTCACCGAATCTGAAATGTCCTTGCCGAAAGGCTCAAACCTGATATCAAGGGCTTTCCATCTAGCCGCAAACTCAACCTTCCACCCGAGCTTGCCCTCGCCCTTCCGGATGTCTGCCTCACCCTTGTGACCGCAGCCTTCCAGCCACGTTCCCCTCACCTCTAATCCTTCACAAGTATACAGAACCTTGTTTTCGTCCGAAAGAAACGTGTGAGCTTTAGTAGTGTAGATTCTGCCACAGTTAGCGCAGATCGGAAAATATGGAAGAACATCCACAAACTTTTCCTGCCCAACCTCATCCTTCACAATCGCTCCAACCTTCCGGGCATTCGACAGTATCGTCTTGATTTCCTCATTGAATAGACCCTGCTCATACGCCTTTTTGGCGGACATGAAAGTGTAGTTTATGCCGCTCTGGTCTAAAGACTCCAAAAGAAGACTGGTCATATGCTCCCCGAAGCTTCCATGACAACCATAAAGGTCAGGAATAGATGTCACGGGATAACCCAAATATTTGTTCAAGGAGTCCGGAAGCCCAGCCGGAACCTTCCTCAAACCATCCAAGTCATCAGCGAAAGCAATATACTCCGACTTGAAGCCCTGCTCCTGAAGAGCTAATGCCACAGCGTAAGACCGAGCACAATCAGCGAAACTGCCGATATGTGGAAAACCGGAGGCTCCAAGACCGCTCTCCGTCCTGATCAGGTCTAAGCTTCGACCTAGTTCACGTTCTCTTTCTATGATCTTAACTGCGGTTTTGTCGTACCATGTTCCATGTCCAATGATCTTTGTAGGCATGACTCAGGTTTCCTCTCTAACAATCTAACAGTAATTGGATGGTTAGATAAAAACATAAAACGGTTTCGCACTTTTTTCTTGGAACAAGCGTT
>SOJY01000105.1 GCA_004376385.1 Candidatus Bathyarchaeum sp. | reverse complement strand
ATATCCCTACCAGAGGCGAATTGATTTGACTGAAGAAAAAGCGGTTGCTCCTGTGAAGAAAAAAGTCGTAGCTGAAAAACAAGCTGCCAAAGCAAAGGTTCCAGTTGTAAAGAAAAAGCCGGTAGCGGAGAAGAAAGTAGAGAAAAAAGTAGCTGAACCCGCAGCACTTCCTACTAAAGAAAAAGAGGCTCCTTCTGTGGAGAAAAAGGTGGTAACTAAAAAGAAAGTTGCCCCTGCAAAGGTTCCTGTTGCTGAACCAAAAGTTGTAGTAGCGAAGAAAGTAGCCAAAACAGAGGCTAAGCCTGTAAAGAAGCCTGTGGCAGCAAAGAAAGTAGAACAAAAAGTTGCTGAAAAACCCGCTTCTGCTGAAAAGAAAGTGGTGCCAAAAGAGAAGGCAGCTGAGCCTGCTGTTGCTCCTGTTAAAGAAGAGAAAGTAGCCAAAGAAGCGGCTCCAGCTGTAGAAAAAAAACCTGTAGCCGAAGAGAAAGTGGCGCCTAAAGTAGCTAAACCACCACGCAAAGAATGGACCGGAAACCCCATGCTTAAGCCTGTAATAGAAAAAGTAACTGTTAACATGTCAGTTGGACAATCCGGAAGACCTCTGGAACAGGCGGAAACGGTTCTCAAGCAACTAACAAATCAAAAACCCTCCAAGAGAAAAGCCAAAAAAACCATACGTGAATTCGGTATCAGAAAAGGGGAATCCATAGCGTGCCTCGTGACTCTTCGAGATGAAAAAGCAGAAGTATTTCTCCGGAAGGCTTTTTATGCTATCGATAAGAAGCTTTCGAAATACTGTTTTGATCGTCAAGGCAACTTTTCCTTTGGGATCAAGGAACATATAGACATTCCCGGCACTAAATACGCGCCTGAACTCGGTATCCACGGTATGGATGTCTCAGTTTCGCTCGGCAGAGCAGGATATCGTGTTAAACGTAGACACCGCGTTAAGTCTAAGCTCGGAAAAGGTCATCTGCTGACCGCCAACGAAGCGATACTATTTATTAAAGACGAGTTTGATGTTGAAATAATGTGAAAATGGTGAATTCATGGTGAAACAGCAAACTAAGACAGAGCGAAAGTTTGGTAAGGGTAGTCGACCCTGTAGGCGATGCGGCTCCTACGGTTCGCTTATCCGTAGGTACGGATTAAACCTGTGCCGTCAATGTTTCAGGGAGATTGCTAGTGACCTAGGTTTCAGGAAGTATGAGTAAAAGGAGATGTTACAGATTTGCCTATGATGGACACGCTCGCAAACGGTTTGACAACAATAATTAATAATGAGATGCGCCGAAAACGTGAATGCTTAATCAACCAAGCATCCAAGCTATTAGGGCGTGTTTTGAGAGTCATGCAGTTGAACGGTTACATCGGAGAGTTCGAATTTATCGGTGATGGACGCTCCGGAAAATTTAGAGTACAACTTCTTGGTCGAGTCAACAAATGTGGCGCCATAAAACCTAGAATTCCTGTAAGTTCCAAAGAAATAGAAAATTGGGAAAAACAGTTCCTCCCCTCTAGAGACATAGGGGTACTGGTCTTTTCCACCTCTCAAGGGGTTATGTCCCATAAAGAGGTTAAAGAGAAAAAGATCGGTGGGCGTCTTTTGGCCTTTGTTTATTAGGAGAAACGAAATATGCGTGCAATCGAAACCGTGAAAACAGTTGAAATCCCTGAAGGCGTAGAGGGTATGCTTGATGGTAGACTCGTCACGATTAAGGGTGAAAAAGGAGAGTTGACCAGAGACTTCTCTCATGCACCCATAAAGATTCAACTGGATGGGAAAACAGTAACAGTTCAGGCGAGTTGGCCCCGCAAAAAGGAAGCGGCCCTCGTGGGAACTATTAGTTCTCACATTCAGAACATGATAAAGGGAGTAACGACGGGATTCACCTATAAACTGAAAATCGTTTTTTCCCACTTCCCAATAACCGTCAAAATCATCGGGAAAACTTTGACCATCGAGAACTTCATTGGAGAACGAAACCCCCGCAAAGCCAAGATAATGGGAGACACCAAGGTCATAATCAAGGGAGACGACATTATCGTACAGGGAATCAACCTTGAAGATGTCAGCCAAACTGCTGCAAACATCCAAAATTCAACTAAAATTAGAAATAAAGATCCACGAGTTTTCTTAGATGGCATCTACGTTTACGAACAACATGAGGGATTCCAAGAATGACAACGGAAGAGCAGGAGACAATCGCAGAAAAGCAACTCTCCAAAAATGATTATGTTAAACACAAGAAACCCAAGTTTAGGCGCCAAGAAAGCTGGAGATATAAACGAGTTCCGGATAAATGGAGAAGACCTCATGGAATCGACAGTAAAATGCGAAAGAAGGTTAAGGGATGGCCCGCTTCCCCAACTACTGGTTACCGAAGCCCCAAGAAAACAAGAGGCTTGCATCCGTCAGGATTCATAGAAACTCGGGTTCATACTGTTGATGATTTGGCGGGAATAGATCCTGAATTGCAGGCTATACGAATAGCTCGAACGGTTGGGGGCAGAAAAAGAGTTGCTATCCTATCCTTAGCTGAGGAACGAGGAATTCACGTTTTAAATCCAGGAGCAACTCGGGAATCTGAAGTGTTCAAGGAAACCGCGGAAATAGAAGAAGCAGAAAATCTGTCGAAAGGAGAGAAGTAACATTGAGTCTAAAGAGTCAGCGTCGGTTAGCTGCCGATATATTGAAGGTCGGTGAAGGCCGAGTTTGGATAGACCCGGAAAGAATAGATTACGTTGAAACAGCTATTACCCGAGAAGAAATCAGAAAGTTAATTCACGAAAAAGTTGTCAAATCCCTTCCCGAGAAGGGAGTTAGTCGTGCCCGAGCTAAAGTTTTGGCAGAAAAGCGGAAGAGAGGCTTGAGGAGAGGACCCGGAGGAAAGAGTGGTTCTGCTCGCTCAAAAATCTCCAAGAAACAGGCTTGGATGAACAGAATTAGACCTTTGAGAAAGAGATTGACTGATTTGAAGGACAGCCGCGCTATCACCGAAAGTGCTTACCGTAAACTGTATGACATGTCAGAAAGTGGAGTCTTCGAGTCGAAGGCTGATTTGGAACGCTACATCAGAACCCATGATTTGTGGAGGAGACGATAATGGCAACTGGTCCCAGATACCGAGTTCCTTTCCGAAGACGAAGAGAAGGAAAAACGGATTATCGTGCACGTAGAACCCTTGTTCTGTCAAGGGTGCCTCGCCTAGTAGTTCGTCTATCTCTGAAACACGCAATCGTTCAGGTAATCGAAGCTGAATCCATAGGGGACAAGGTTCTTGTTTCAGCGCACTCCAATGAATTGGCTAAAGCATATGGTTGGCTGAGTAACCGCGGAAACATTCCATCCGCATATCTTACTGGGTTACTGTGCGGTTTCAAGGCAATGGCTAATGGTGTGGACAAAGCTTTCTTGGATATTGGTTTGCATATTCCCTCTAAGGGAACGCGAATTTTTGCCGCCCTCAAAGGAGCTGTCGACGCTGGTGTTGAAGTTCCCCACAGTGAAGATATACTTCCCGACGAAGGTAGAATAAGCGGAAAACATATCGCAGACTATGCAAGTCAACTGTCTTCAGACCCTGAGGTCTATAAGCAGAAGTTTTCCAAGTATCTTTCAAAAGGATCACGTCCAGAAAAATTATCTGAGCACTTTTCTGCAGTGAAAGCCAAAATTACGTCTTCGTTTGAGAAAAAGGTGAAATCACAGAAGGAATAAACATGAGGTCCAGCAACGAGAAGTTTGAAACTTGGATTCCCCGTACAAAGTTGGGGAGAATGATTCTTGATGGTCAAATCTCCTCCATGGAAGAATTGTTCATGGAAGGACTCAAAATAAGGGAGCCTGAGATAGTGAATACTCTCCTTCCCGATCTACAAGAAGAAGTTATAAACATAGGGTTAGTGCAGAAGCAAACAGACGCTGGAGAGAAATCACAGTTTAGGGCCATCGTAGTTGTAGGAAACCGTGACGGTTACATAGGTTTAGGTTCCGGAAAGGCAAGACAGGTACGATCTGCAATTGAGAAATCTGCTGTAAACGCACGCCTCAACATTCACCCTGTTCGTCGAGGCTGTGGATGCTGGGAATGTGGGTGCGGAAAACATCACTCTTTGCCATTCAAAGTCAGCGGCGAGTGCGGTGGCGTTGAAATTGTTCTGATTCCAGGACCGCGAGGTTTAGGTATTGTTGCTAGTGAGGCAGCCAAAGTCATCCTAGGATTGGCTGGTGTAAAGGATTGCTGGACGAAAAGCTATGGTTCCACGAGAACTGTTCCCTCTTTCGCCTTTGCCGTCTTTGACGCTCTCAAAAAAACATACCAGTTGGTTACACCAAAGGATTGGGTGAGTTAAGATGGCGGAACAAAGGAAGTGTTTGGTGGCTGTCCGGATTCGCGGTTTGAGTGACATTTCTCAGGAAACCAAAGATACGTTAATGATGCTGAGGCTAACCCGAAACTGTCACGCAACGTTGCTTGATGATCGTCCCGCTTACAATGGCATGTTACGGAAAAGTCAGCATTGCTTGACATGGGGCGAGGTTTCTCAAGAGAGCATAGCGCTCCTTTTGAAGAAGAGAGGAAGACTTGTAGGTGACAAAAAATTGACGGACGAATACGCCAAAGAATTGGACTACAAATCGTTGGACGACCTAGCTGAAGCAATCTTCAAGGTGGACATTGAGTTCAGCAGTCTTCCCGAAGTGAAACCTGTATTCCGTCTTCGCCCACCGAAAAAAGGCTACAAAGGCAAAGTTAAAAAAAGTTACGCCGCTGGCGGAGAGGCCGGATATAGAGGAGACGCAATTAACGACCTCCTGAAACGAATGGTGTAGCCGATCCAGCGATAATCTTTATAGTTACCTTATCAGCACAATCACAGTTAAGGAAGGAATTCCCTTGAGCGATCCGTGGTGGAGACGAAGAAAAAAGAAAAGTCCTTGGTTCAATGACATCTATGAAGAACTCGAAAAACTAGGGGACATGATAGATGAAACTATGGAGAAAGCATTTGAAAACTCCTCCGAGAATACGCCAGTCAGACGTAATCGTGTCAAAGGGTTCTCCATAAAAATTGGTCCTGACGGAAAGCCGATGATTCGAGAGTTTAATGACCGTCAACAACTGCAGGATGAAACAGAGATTAGTGATGATCCGGAGCCTCTAATCGATCTCATTGAGGAAGGGGAGACATTGGTTGTTTTAGCGGCGCTCCCGGGAGTCGAGAAGGATGAAATTGACCTTCATCTAACTGAGAATTGTTTAACGATTTCCGTTGATACGGCTGACTTTGAATGGTATGATGAATTGAAGCTTCCAACTAGGGTGAATCCAAAGTCGGCGCGTGCATCGTACAAGAACGGCGTGTTAGAAGTAAGAATAAAAAAATTAGAGAAGCTATTTAGAGATGGTAGAATATCTGTGAAAAAGTGAGGTTTGACGTTTGCCAACTAAAGACAGAAAAGTAAGAAAATATCGTGGATCCAGAACCCATGGATGGGGTCAGGTAGGTCAGCACAGAGCCAGAGGTGGTCGAGGAGGAACTGGAAAAGCTGGACTCGACAAACACAAATGGTCATACGTGATAAAATATGACCCAACATACGGGGAAAAGAAAGGCTTCGTGTCCACCAAAGCCCTCGGCAAAAAAGTTAGTATTATTAACGTGGGAAAATTGGATGACTTGGCTGACAAACTGGAATCCGAGAAAAAACTGGAGAGAAAAGAGAAAAAAATCTTTTTGGACTTGGAAAGCCTTGGATACGACAAGCTTTTGGGAACTGGCGAAATAGCCAAGCCTATGCTTGTTAAGGTTGCATCCTATTCAGAAGCTGCCTCTAGGAAATTGGAAGATGCTGGGGGACAAATCTTCAAAGAAACAGAGTAGACGTCGATGTTTTTCTCAGCTCACCTAATTGAGCAAACTAAGATGTCAAAGTGTTTATATTTGTGTTCAACATACGCAAGTTAACCAATCAGTTTATACAATATTAAACTCAAGAATGAAGGCGAGGAGATCATGGCTGGTAGATTCCTTTCACTGTTCGGACCGTTGTCAAGATTTTTGCCGGAAGTAGGCTCACCAACTCGAAAAGTGAGCTTCAACGAAAAACTCTTCTGGACAGCCATGGCGCTAATAATCTATCTAGTCATGAGCGAGATATCCCTCTTCAATGTTGCAGGTGGAGGATGGGACCTCGAAAACCTCCGAATAATTTTCGCCTCGAACCGAGGGACTCTCACAGAGCTTGGAATAGGTCCCATAGTAACGGGTGGTATTATTTTGCAGTTGCTTGTCGGATCTAAGATGATAAATGCTGATTTAGGTAACACAGAAGATCGCGCTCTATTCACAGCAGCTACAAAGATCTTTGCCATAGTTCTCACTGGAGTCCAAGCTGGTGCCTATCTCATAGGCGGAGTGTATGGTTCTCTTAATCTCATTACGTCCATAATCGTATTCATTCAGCTTCTAGTCGCTGGTGTAGTGCTGCTGCTCTTGGATGAAATGCTGCAGAAAGGTTGGGGAATTGGGAGCGGAATCAGCCTTTTCATTCTGGCGGGAGTAGCGCAACGCATTATGTGGGACAGCTTTGGCATAACACCTAGTATGGCGGATGGACATACTTATGGTGCCTTTATTTCCCTCGGCGAGACAATTCTTGGCGGACAGCCCTTGGTAAACGCCTTTTTCAGATATGACCTAGAGAGTGGCGCTCTTACAAATCTTCCCACTATGCTAGGTTTAGTAACAACAATCATCGTCTTCATCCTAGTAATATACATGGAAGGCGTTAGAGTTGAACTTCCAATCTCCCACGCCAATTACCGAGGATTCCGCGGCAAATACCCCATCAAACTTCTCTACGTCTCTGTCCTACCTGTAATCTTCGCCTCCGCCCTCTTCGCCAACATATACGTCTTCGCCCAACTCTTGCAAAGCCAATTTCCGAACAACTTCTTTGTCAACCTTTTAGGCACCTTCGGAGGAGAAGGAGGAGCACCCATCGGAGGTCTTGCATATTACGTAACGGCCCCCCGAAGTATTGCAATGGTCACCGCTGATCCAGTGAGGGCCTTAGCTTTCGTAGGCATCATGGTTACTTTTGCCGTAATTTTTTCGCTTACATGGCTTGAAGTAGGAGGCTTAGGACCCCGTACAGTTGCGAAACAGCTTGTCGACTCAGGTATGCAGATTCCAGGATTCCGCAGGTCAGATAAATCCATAGAAATGATTCTCAAACGTTACATTCCCGTAGTTACAATCCTTGGGGGCGCGATAATAGGGTTGATTGCCTCTGTCTCAGAGTTCTTCGGAGTGTTCGGATCAGGTATGGGTATACTTCTTGCAGTAGGTATATTATATCAGTATTATCAACTGCTTGTGAAGGAGCAGGTTGCCGAGATGTATCCCGCCTTCGGTCGTGTATTGGGATGATAAAAGTTGAGTAGAACTATCAAAATCGCAGGAATAGCCGAAACTGGAAAAGACATTCATACTAACAAAATTAAAGACTGTTGGAGGCGTAACTGGTGAGTTCCTTTTTGGCGCAAGCCCCATTTGTAACACTTGTGGTTCTGTTCATTTCCCTAGTTATGTCCTTTACATCATCATTTATTAACAGCCGTTTCATGCCTAAAGAGCACCGCCAAAAAGTTAAGAACCTGCAACGTAAGATCTCCGCGTTAACTAAAGAAAAAAAAGAAAACATGAAACAGGCAAAGAGCACAGGCGACAAAAAACTGCTCAGGAAAGCCCAAAAACAAGAGAAACAGCTTCTTCAGCTTCAATCTCAATCCCTTTCATTGACCACTAAACAGTTTAGAGTGTTCCCTATTACCATGGGACTCTTTTTCGCCGTCTGGCTCTTGCTAACTGGAAGCATTCTTGGCTTCAAATTGTTCAATAGCCCCTTCATGGGACCCGACCCTGTGGCTTACCTTCCATGGTTTGGCGGCGTAATGCCCCTTAGCCTGTTCTACTGGTATCTCATCTGCTCCTTCTTATTCGGAAGCCTATTCTCACGCATCTTCGGATTGACGGGAGGACTAGATTAGATGCCGCAACATTCTAGGCGATCTCGAAGCAAGAAACGTTCTCAAACCAAATCTTCTGGAGGACGAACACTTATCCACTATCGAGCAGGGAAGACAAGTCTTCCATGCTGTTCTAACTGTGGTCAAACACTAGCTGGACTTCCACGACCAGATTCAGCTAAAATCAGCAAGCTTACCGGAACTAAAAGAAGAGTTGGACGTATGTATAGCGGCAATCTGTGCCACGGTTGCCTCAGAAGCCTCCTTAGACAGGCGGCAAGAAATCTTTAACCTGAAATGGCGGCTGTTAGACTGTGGAAAACCGTGGTAAAGAAGAGAAGAAAAAAGTTGTAATTTGTATTAGCGGAATGACTGGTTCCGGGAAGAGCACAGTGGCGAAGAGACTAGCCGACAAGTATGGGCTTGGTTACTTTTCTGGCGGGAACGCTTTGAGAGCTTTAGCTCAGGAAGAGGGTTACGCTTCTGATGTAAGAGGATGGTGGGAAACCTCTGAGGGGCTGAATTTTCTTCAACAGAGGATGGGAAACCCTGCTTTTGATAAGAAAATTGATGAAAAGTTGTTGGAGCTGGCAGCGGAAGGGAACGTTGTTCTTGACAGTTGGACTATGCCTTGGCTGTTAAATAAGGGATTCAAGGTGTGGTTGGAGGCTTCTCCTCAGGTTAGAGCCAAACGGTTGGTAACTCGAGACTCTATAAGCATTGAAGAGGCACTAAAAGCTCTGAACGAAAAAGATGAGCGAACTAGGCAGATCTATAAGGGTCTCTACGGGTTCGATTTAGGTCACGACCTTTCCCCCTTCAATCTTGTTCTTGCCACAGACGAGTTGGAACCCGATGACGTCTTCTATGCCGTATGCTTAGTTACGGATCGCCTCGTTTTTGGGGAAGCTTAGTTTCCTCAAATGTAGAACATTTTCTTAAATGCCAGTTTTCTTTTGTTACACTATTTTCTCTAAAATTTTTTCGAAGTTTTCCCTTGTTCGTTCCCGTTTGTAAGTCCGTAACGCGTTTATCAGTTCTTTTTCGTCAACTTCCCCCAGTTTCTCCTTTACTTTATCTGCGATCTGGCTTCCCAAAAAAAGATACTGGCAGACAGAAGTAACATTCGAAACTCTCCGGTTGATGCTGGCTGTCTCAAAATCAATCAAATGAGGACGGTCGTCCGCGTCAACGATAATGTGTTTCGGCGCATTGCTCAGCTCTCCATGGTCCAAGCCAGCCTCATCAAGCCTGTAACACTGCTCCAAAATATCCTTTAAAACCAAGTGAACACGCCACTGTTCTTCTCTTCCTTCCATGGATTTGATCCATTCTGGAAAATGTGTTCCTTTAACTAACTCCATGAGAAGAAAATTTTCGCTGATCTCAAGCAGTTTTGGTCCAACGTCTATGGCATTCGCTCTGTTCAGCATTTCTCCTTCATGGAACATTCCTTTCCGGTCAGCGTCAACTCTGCGAATCTTCAAAGCGGCTCTCCCTGAGTTTGTGTAGGCTACGACAACGACGCCAACGCAGCCTTTCCCCAGAACTGGTACATCAAAGACGTTCTTCTCTCCCGTGAATTCTATGGTTTGGACTCCGAGTCTCTCCAGCTCCTTGAGGCGTCTCCCTAGTTCTTCCTGTTCACATCTGGGGTAACATAGAACTTGACCGTGTTTATTTTCACTGAGCCCTTTCAGGGAGACCACTTCACCCGCCTGCAAGTCTTCTCACTCAGAAACTACTTCCTCAAGAACAGTTATTAAATATGGCAATTCAGCATTTGGATTCAGGGCAGGTCTCCATGTTCATAATCTCTTTGCTCTCTGATTTCGGTCACAATGACCCTTACGTAGCGGAAATGAAAGCCGTAATCCTCTCCATTAACCCCCAAGCCCGTATCGTGGACATAACTCACAGCATCGAAAAATTTAGCATCCGCATGGGCGCCTATGTCCTAGCCTCAGTCGCCCCCTACTTTCCTCCGAACACAATTCATGTGGCAGTTGTAGACCCTGGTGTCGGAACAAAAAGACGCCCCATAATCGCAGAAACCAACCGCAGCCTATATGTTGGACCCGACAACGGACTCCTCATGCTGGCTGCCCACAAAGAAAAAATAATAAACGTTTACCAAATAGACAACCCAAAGTATATACTATCCAAAGTGTCAAAAACTTTTCATGGACGAGACATCTTCGCCCCAGCAGCCGCACATCTATCAAGAGGAACAAGCCCTTCTGATTTTGGACTCGCAATACAAGATTACGTCTTTCCTGAATTCGCGAAACCACACATGGAAAGGGGTGAACTGGTCGGTGAGGTTCTTCACATAGATGATTTCGGCAACATCATCAGCAACATTTCAGCAGAAGCCCTTGAGCTATATGGTGTTCATGAGGGAGACTCTCTTCTTGTCACGCTCGGCAGCAAAAAATTGAACATGCCGTTCTGTTCAGCCTACGGCGAGGTTCCAGTTGGTACTATTTTGGCATTAATCGGCAGCAGCAACCTTCTTGAAGTAGCAGTTAATCAGGGAATTGCCTCCAAAATTTTGGAGGCAGATGTTGGGGACCTATTTTGTGTCTCTGCGGTAGACTCCAGCTAACAGAACCCAACTTTTTGTTGTCAATATTTTTCTATCCATATCATGTCTCTGCGGGATTTTGCCAAGGCGTAACCAATTATCAACCCAGTTGCGAGCCCCCCGAAGTGGGCAATTACGTTGACGCCTGCGCCTGTGGACAGCATTAAAAACAGAAATGAATAGAGCAATGCGCCCACAATGGATTGACCGAACGTTTTTCGCATGTATATGATGCCTGCGCCGTACATTCCGAATATTGCTCCTGAAGCCCCAGCGGAAAGTGTGTATGGGGCCATGAACAAGAGCGTCAGCAGGCTGCCTGAGAGCCCCGAGAGCAAATAAACAGAAAAATATTCTTCTGTCTTGAAGAGTTCTTCTCCTCTGAAACCGAATATAACTAGGAATAGCATGTTTAGTGCAAGATGAGCTATATCAACATGAACGAAAATTGATGTTAACAGTTGCCAATAATTCCCATTAAATACGCTAGTATTGTATTGCCCTATCTGAAGGAGGACGCTGGTGTTTGTTTCGATGAAATTTCCGCCCACCACCGAAGTGCAGATGTAAACCAGTATGTTCACAGTTACAAGAAATGTTGTTGGCGTTAACTTGGTTTGGATTTTCATCTCCGAACAATCCTCAACAGCAATCGCTCCGTCGTATTTATGAATACCTTGACAATATTCTTCCTATTTCAAACGCTTCTGCTAAACTCTAGTATCCAAGATTTTCCAGCAACCGTCTTTGTTGTCAGCGGCTGGCTAACCTCTCTACTGGCAAGATACCTCTATAGTTTGTTCACTTCTAAAAAGGGCGTAAAAATTTAGTATACTGTGTCAGTTTTGTTTAGGTCCCGAAGCCTCACATCACCATCAATCTCTTTTATGAAATTGACAACGCTGCTTGGGACAAGTTCTTCCCAGTTTTCTCCAGTTAACATACGTTTCCGAATTTCCGTAGCCAAGTAAAGCCCTCGATTTATAAGCCGTATCGGCTCGACCCTGAATCCCGCTTCGGTAAAAAGTCGACGAGTTAACGGCTCGTTAGCGTAGATCACATCAATTTTTGGGGAGTAACCGACTATTTGTGAGACCCATAACGCGTGTTGGTGAACGTCCGGCACTGGTATTATCCAGATTCTCGACAACTGGATTCCCTCTTCTTCTAAGGCTTTTCGAATCATGGTGATGCGCTCGCCGGCGGTAAAAGGATTATCGAGCCTGTGGCTGTATTGTGAACTGCCCACAATTATGACCAGCTCATCTACCTCTTTCACGATTTTTTTTATGAGTTCTAAATGTCCTTTATGAAATGGCTGAAATCTTCCCACAAAGAC
This sequence comes from Candidatus Bathyarchaeum sp., assembly GCA_004376385.1. Lineage (GTDB taxonomy): Archaea > Thermoproteota > Bathyarchaeia > Bathyarchaeales > Bathyarchaeaceae > Bathyarchaeum. The sequence goes on along the minus strand of SOJY01000105.1, from coordinate 4,115 downwards.
GCCGCGCTTCACCGTCTCTCCTCTCCTCAGGGAACCTGTAATTTCTTGTTGTATATGAGCTTCTTTAACCTCTTAAAAGCTATCCCTGTTTTTGTTTAACCAATTCTGCTGGAAACAGAGTAAGCTCTCTATCTTTCACTTTTATGTTCGTTGATTCTTCGTAGTTTCTGTCTTCTCTCTGAAGAAGGTCCATCTTAACATGCTCTCCATATCCGTAGCCGCCTATACTCAAATCGGAGCACACAACCCTGTGGCAGGGAATCAACAAAGGAAAAGGATTTGATGCTTCAACGCGCCCCACAGACCTTGCGATTCCCCCCACAACCTTGGATATGGCGCCATATGTTGTAACGTATCCAACAGGAACCAGACGCGTGCAGCTAAGAACTTTTTGTGTGTAGCTGGAAAGATTGTCCAAAGCTATTTTGAAGCCGTAATTCTCTCGGTCATTACCATTGAAGACCTCCTCTAAAGCGTTCAAAACATTTGCTAGCAGCTGGTTATGTTCTTCTGTAACCTGAAACGGAATATCATGTGGTACCCTTCGTAGTAGGCGCCTCAAATCTGGTTCTTGTGTAGAAAAGCAGGTGGCGAGAACTTGCTTATCCTGAACCGCTGCACCATACCAAACATCCTTCCTTTTCTGATAGCCAACATATGTCATACAAACGCCCCACGTTTGCAACTATGCCCTCTTGTTTTTGTGGTAATTAGAATTTTTTGAGCATACCCCTCTTTCGCACATATCTGTCTGCCAAATGAAACACAAATACGCCGAAGAGAATCCAAACTGCACCCAGCACCAAAAGATGCAGGAAAACGTTGCCAACGACCTCTGGAATATAATCTTCTATCAAGAAACTTCGCATTCCAATCAGGGCTGGTGCAGTTGGAAATATGGCACTTGCCTGCTGAGCCAGTGTGGGAAGCACAATTAAGGGGTAAGCCACAGGAGAAAGAATCGTCATGATGCTGTAGAAAATGTCAGAGACTATCCATCCCTCCTTTAATATTAAGCTCAGCGCTGAGATTACTATGCCAAAGCCGTAGAGTGCAAACAACATGAGAGCAAAAATTCCTAAAGCAGGCAAGATTCCTCCAATGTTCAAGACTAAACCAAAAGTGACGTATATGAAAATGAACTGAATGATTGTGCCTATGCCTTGATGGACTGTGCTGTGGAGTGCCATACCTAAAATTTGTCCCAAACGACTCGCAGGCGTAACGTAAATTGCCTCTAGTGTCCCAAACCATTGTTCTCGTCTCATACTGAATCCCATCGCCCAAACGGCTGTTCCTATGAAACCCATCATAATGTAACCTGTGAAAATGAAGGCAACCACATCTCCTGTTCCAACCAGCTGCGCCAAGTTCTCGCTGTATCTTCCTCCAATCAAAGCAAGACCGTAGAGAAGAAAAGGCAACATGAAGACAACAGGAGAAATTAGTTGACGTACAAAACTCACAGGATACGCAAAATCGAGCTTCCAAGCTTTAATATTCGATTCCCAGATCGCCCTCAGTTCAGCCTTTAGGTTGCTCCAGTTGAATCCCGTTGCACATTTGACCTCCCGCAACCTGTAATCTTTATTGCTTTTTTTCAATCTAATCTTATCCTCAATAATGGCTGATTGCTCCAGACTTCTTCGCTTTATTCTCCATCCAGTTAAACATATAGAAACCAGCAAATATCAAAACGGCATCGATGGCTAGAAGCGCCAGAACCTCAAAGTACAATGATGAAAGGCTTGCTCCAAGCAGCATAATGCTTCTTACAATTATGAGTGCGTATGTGAGAGGAATGATTTTGCCGAAGATTTGAGCCCAAAAAGGTAGGCTCTCAAGAGGATATCGTACTGGAGAAAAAACGTAAAAAACGTATCCTATGGTCTCTGAGACATCATGGGATTGCTTGTACAAAAGCGAGAACGCAGCCAAAACAAGGGACAAGCCATACAATCCCAGTATTAGTAAAATGACTATGAGAAACACTGGAAGCATCACTCCCAACGTCAAATTCATTCCAAACAGGAGTGCAGAGATTGCAAGTTGGCTTGCGGCGAACATTGTGCTGGATAGGCTTTCGCTCAATGCTTTTCCGATAAGCACGTAAACTTTGTTAGTTGGCGCCACAAGCACGTAATCCAGTGTGCCCTGTAGTGCTTCTCTTCTTATGCTTTCTCCCATTCCATAAAGTAGAGTGTTTACGTAACTGTTGAGGACAGAGCCTATCACAATAAATGGAATAAACTCTTCAGTGCCCGTGATTTGTCCAAAACTTGCGCTCTGCAAACCACCAACAAAAGCTTGCCCCTGAAAGATGAAGGGAATAAACCAGAAAATAGGAAATACCGCCCAAAAAACAAAAATAATCGGGTAAGCCATCAAAAACTTCATGTTTTTAATTAGCTCGTTCCAAACAACAAACAAATTACTGCGCAAAGCAGACTGCTGATAAACGCTTTCCATCATCTATTGCATTCTGCCCTCCGTGAGTTTTGCACCAGTTAATTTGATAAAAACATCTTCAAGCGTAGGCACACCAACATTTAAACTGCCGATGCGAACGTTCTTTTGTCTGAGTGCATCAATAATTGTTCCCACGTTTTCTTCAGCAGTTCCCCCGATTATCTTGATTCTTGAAGGATTTCCCTCATCCTCGTTGCCGGGAATAAGCTTGACGACTTTTGCGTCGGGTAACAGAGAACGGATGTGCTTTTCGATGCCCGCTGGTGGGGAGTAAACAGCCACTTCTACAAGCTCAGTTTCTTTCACCATGGCCTTGAGCCTGTTTGGGGTGTCAACTGCAACGATGTTGCCGTTGTTTATGAATGCTACCCGATCGCACAGTTTGTCAGCTTCATCCATGTAATGGGTGGTCAGAAGAATCGTTTTTCCACGTTTCTCTGTAAGTTCTTTTATTTGTCTGCGAATCTGCCTCGCAAAATTCGGGTCTAAACCTAATGTGGGTTCATCCAATAGCAGGATTGGTGGATCATGTAGTAGCGCTCGAGCTATGGCAACTTTCTGTCTCATGCCTGTGCTGTAGTCCTCAAGTCTCTCGTCTGCTCTGTCAGAAAGGTTAAAATTTTCTAGAAGTTCTTCGATTCTTTGTTTTGCATGTGTTTTATGCATCTTGTACAACGAAGCAAAATATCTGAGGTTGTCTCTGGCTGTGAGTTTCCAGTATAAGCTTCTCTCCCCGCCCACAACCATTCCCACACTTGCTCGGACCATGGAGGTTTCTTTTTGGGCATCAAAACCGTTTACGGTGACCGTGCCTTCGTCTGGAATTAAGATTGTGGATAAGCATTTGATCATTGTAGTTTTTCCAGACCCGTTTGGTCCAAGAAGTCCGAAGAGTTCTCCGGGACGGATTTCTATGTTGACTTTGTTCAAGGCTACTGTAACATCGTTTTTTTCTTTGTTTTTATTCTTCGATTGGTTTCTTCGTAGAAAACCGAAGACGCCTCTATGCTTCTTTTTGGCAAATCTCTTAGTAAGATTTATTGTCTGAATGCTGAAAACTTCGCTTGTTTTGTTGTTAACCAAATCCTAATCCTCACATCTTTTCAAAGAGGAACTGGTGAGACTTGTTTCCATTCCACAGAGCCTTTCAGATAAAGTGGTAGTACTTGCGTAAAAACTTATTTTACTTTCGTGAAAGTTCTGCAAACTCTTCGGTCAATTAGCCCTTTCGGAGTAGCTATAAAAATTGTCGGATAACAACTCACAAAGGGTTCTCGAAAGTCGTCGCTTGACGATGTTTCTAGAATCAATGGATGAGATTCCAAGGATATGAGTGGGAAAAAGGCAAACAGTGGAGACTTTGATTAATGAAGAGGCTCTTTTAATACCCAAGTTTTTCTTGGGTTATCTTTAGATTATTTTTTCTATATTGTAAAACTCATTTGAAATAGATCTATCAGAGTTAGTTATATGAATTGATAATATATTTGCGCGCGTGCATTCCAAAATTTATGATTTACTTTTGAAGCAAAATACTATAAATCCTAAAAGTAATTATTCGTAAATATGAAAATGAAAGCGATTGTATACACAAAATACGGACCACCAGATGTTCTTCAGCTCAAAGAGGTAGAAAAACCTACTCC
>SOJY01000088.1 GCA_004376385.1 Candidatus Bathyarchaeum sp. | reverse complement strand
TTACTTCTATTTCACGGACGGAGCTTAGATGACATCGCAGCGGTTGCCCCAAACGTCAGCTTCGATACCCCGGACAAATCAATGAAGCTCTTGTTACAGGGTAGGCACCTTGCGCCCATTTACGGAGAGAGAACGCCTATTGCCCCAGAAAAACGGGATTTCATGGTTATAGAAAGAACACCGGACATTTTTCACGCTGGACACGTTCATGTGCTAAAATGTAACAGGTATAGGGGAACGCTCATAGTGAACTCGGGGGCATGGCAAAAACAAACAGACTTTCAACAAAAAATGGGGGTTGTTCCTACCCCGGGAATTGTGCCCGTAGTGAACCTCCAAACATCTAATATTTCAACAATAGATTTCACAGAGAATTGGTGAACCAAGGCAACAAATCTAGCTAGGCATACATTTTCAACTTCATGAAACCCCAGCAAAGCAGTTAGGGACATAACTTAACAGGCCACGGAATCTGTCATTGTTAGTGAACACGTTCCTGACAAGACTGCGACCTATTCCTAAACGAATTTTTTTTGTGCGCCCATGTCGACCCATGCTCACAATCCGCGCGTTTAATAATCCCATCATGTCTAACTCACTGATTAGACCACTCACTCGTCTCTGAGTCAGCGGCGAGAGACCGGACTGATCACAGAGTTCACAATATATTCCATAGATGTCTCCGGTGATTGTGTAGCTAACTTTTGCTTTACCCAAAAGATAAACACTGCACAAAACTAATTTGGAATGCACTGGAAGATTTTCCAAAACATCCACGATTCGATCATGTTCCACGCGCTTCTCTGCCTGCCGCACATTATCTTCGCTAACACAATCTGCGCCCTCCCGCTCTGCTAACTCGCCTGCAACACGAAGGAGATCCAAAGCGCGTCTGGCATCACCGTGCTCCGCGGCAGCCAACGCAGCGCACAATGCCACAGCACTATCTAATAGAGCGCCTTCAGCAAAAGCCACTTGAGCACGCCTCCAGAGGATGTCTTGGAGTTCAGCTGCGTCGTAAGGTCTAAAAACTATCTCTTCTTCACTTAATGAACTTAGAACTCGTGGGTCCAAAAACTCCTTGAATCGAAGATCGTTTGAGATTCCTATTATGGATGTTCGACCGTGACGAAGAGTCTCATTTACTCTGGTTAATTCGTAGAGGAGGGTGTCGCCACGAGCTTTTATCAGTGCATCAATTTCGTCGAGGACAACGATGAAAATTTTTCTTTGCTTGTCTAGCCCCTCTTTGAATCGGTCAAAGACTTCACCGACAGCCAAACCTGTGAAAGGAACATTCACATCTAAAGCGTCACACAAGCTTGAGAGAACTCGGTATTCAGTGCCAGCCAGACGGCAGTTCACGTAACAAAAGTCAACAGATGCTCCCAGTTTCTGTGCCTTAGAGGAAAGTTTGTTCAAAACATATTTAGTGACTGCTGTTTTTCCTGTTCCAGTTTTTCCGTAAATAAACGCATTTGAACCGGGAGAACCCCTCAGGACTGGTGCCACAATTCCACCTAAACAACGAATCTGTTCATCGCGGTGCGGAAGTTTGTCGGGAATATAATCATGACGTAATACTTCTCGGTCTTTGAAAATGTGGGTATTACTCAGAAAACGATCGAAAACGTCTTCAAGAGTATCACTTTTGGTCAGTCTGGTAATCTCCTCTAAGAGACAGTGAAATTATTGCCTCGATTGCGGTCCCAGTAGATAAAAACTCTCATAAAAAAAACTAGACACTTTGCACAAAAAACTAAAGGGAAACAAAACTTTCTGGATAAAATCAATTTTAGGTTGTTTGTAGATGTGGAAGTGTGTTTGTGGACTCTCACACCCCTATATTTCTCATGGAAAAAGCAAGGGTTCTACGCGGTTTAGCTAAGAAAAGAATCAAAATTTGCGAAGGAAATATTATTATTGAAAATAATCTCATGAAAGTTATTTCTCGAATTAGTATTTAGTATTAATCATCAAAAAAATTAGATTTAATTCTACAATTTTTTAACTTTAAGGCTTAACCGGAATCCTAAATGAACTTCTTTAGTACAATGGAAATGAAGGGGTCGGAGTCTTAACCAAACGTTGGAAACTGAATTGTATCTTCGTGAGACACACTAACTGTTATTTGACGAAGAGTCTTCCCTTGTTTACTGGTTAACTTGTTTGTTAACTTCACTGTGAACTCCTGTGAAGTTAACTAGTGTATTTCACGTTTTTTACTGTTTATTTTGTAAAATAGGCCCGATTATGTCTTTTCACAAGTATAGAAGTAACCCCTTGGTTTCTACTGGAAAACCAGCTTCGTCCCTTTCTCTTTTTTTATTTTGTAAACGTGGAACGTAGTGAAGCTTGTGAACCTAATAAGCTGCAAATTTTGCTTTTTTTAGATTTTTAGGCTGATTTTACGGTTTTTCACTAGACACTATCTACCGCAATATCTATAACTTGTGAATAGATAATTAGTGAACACTTGTTTAACTGGTGCACAGCATGCCTACCAAAAAAATACGCGTAGAGATCTTCAATAACGGAGATCGCTACACAATAACCTTTGAGGGTCAGGTTACGCGAGATAAGGCTCTTCGTCTACTTGATTTGGTTGAACTTTTGGGAGGCATGCCAACCGTAAATCCTGAATTAACTCGTTCTGCACCCGAAATAACTAAGATCGAAAAAGTTCGTTTAGTTGCGGAGAAAAATTTTCCTGTAGGCTGGTTTTCTTCAAAAGAACTACAACTAGCATATGAAAAACAGTTTAATGAACCAGTCCATTTGAGTACTGTCTCAACTTATCTGTCTCGTCTAGCAGACCGGGGATTTTTCATTAAGAAAGGTGCTTCAAATCAACTGCGTTACAGAATTATGACTGCAATATCAAATTATCAGGTTCACGGAAGATAATAAATAGCCTGTCTTTTATGATATTTAATTTAATGCTTGACTTGTAAGACTCTTCGTGTTTGAGGAGAAACCCGCATATGAGTAAGATCCAAGAAGATTTGGTAGAATTGAAAACCAAGCTTAAGGCATATGTTGATGAGGGTCGCCGAATAGGCTACGGCGATATTAAGCGGCAACCGTTGATTATTACCAAACCTGATATAACCAAAATTAAACCTCTAAAGAAGGTTAATTGCTGTGATTCACGGTTTTTGGCTGTAGATTGCTCTACTAGAGCGTTGAAGAGAGCCCACAACTGGGGCATTTACCTTATGCGGGTTGCGTACGCTTCTGTGGAGGGGCGTAAGGTGAATTGGGGCTATGATGAAAGTCTTGTGGGTACAGTTGGGGACCGCCGTTACCGCTCTAACTTTTTGATGGATCAGAGGTTGCAACTAGAAAGTGAGATGGCTTTGAAGCTTCTTCACGAAGAGCCTACTGGGGCTGTAGAGCCACATGGGGAGACTCTTCGTGGATTGGGTGAAGGCGATTATATTCTGTTGGATGGTGCTAGTTTCTTTGGTGGAAAACGAGGGTTCCAGACTTCGCTATACGAAGAAGCTCTTCGTAAAAAGGTTAATCTTCTCGCCGTGAGTAAACAGTCTCCTATGTTGTGTGATGAGAAGGGGCGAGATTTTATGGCGTCAACAAGTATACTTTCACCCCATTCGCTTTGGGTTTATTATCCGGTTAAAGAAGCAAATATGGCTGAGCATCTGTATGGAGACGTATCGCTTGTGAAGTTGTGTGAAGACAGTCCGCACGTTTTCCGTTGTGACATAATGGGGTCTTTGACCTCTCGTGACGTATCTGAGTTCCTTTCTCCCCTTACATCGCTTTCCGAAGACCCAAGATGTTTAGGTTATCCAGTTACCCTTTGGCTTGCTCATGAATTTTCTGGGGCATCAAATTCAAAAATTCTTCAATATTATGATTTAATTGAGAAAGAGCTGTCGGATGATGGAATCTTAGATACTCTTCGCAGGGAAGAGCTTTCCTGCAGTTTTGCTGACAAAATCCATGGAATATCGCGTCCTTATGAGGGGGGTGAAAGTTTTGACCGAATTTGAGCCTGTTGGTTTTGTTCGTGAAGTGAAAGGGGATACTGTTTCTTTTTTCCTAAATCAGGGAATAACTCTTTCTTTTGGTCAGATTGTTAGAATAGATTCTGATAATCGGAGCTTCTATGCTCGTGTCGTGGATGCTGGGAGTTCCTCTACGCTGAAAACTAATGAGCAGCTTCGTGAAGCTGAGGGAAAGGAGTCTTTTGGTCCTTACTCCAGCTTTAGGCATGTTGATGCGATTCTGTTACTTGAAAGTAATGCTGGAAATATTCGTTCTCCAACCTTTAACCCTAATTATATGGATCATGTGTACACAACAAACGAGGAAGACTACTCGATTTTGCGGCTTTCGGGCGATTTAGAGATAGGTCTTTTGCGTTCAGGAGAAAACGTTCTGGGCGAGGTGGGAATAAGTGTTAAGGCTATCCCGAAGATGATGGGCATGTTCGGAATGACCGGCTCAGGAAAAACCAACACAGAACTTGTTCTAAACGCGCGTATAATCGATAACCCTGAAACTGTTGGTCTTATCTTCGATTTCGCCGGTCAGTTGTTGTCCGGTAAAGATATTGGGTCTGAGAGCGGTCTAGGGGATCACCCTCTTTTTCATAGTAAGGTTCGTTATTATTCAGCGAGAGGTGGCAAATTATGCATAGGCTTGCGCACTCTTACTCCTGGAAGATTATGGACGATTTTTCCTGAAATTGGGAGACCCCAAATAAGAGTTGCCCGGAGGCTGTATGAGCAACTGGGCAAATGTTGGATAGAGGAATCCCGTGAAGCCTACATTTTAGAGGGCTACTTAGGTGTTGGAAAAATCATTAACTACAAATCTCCGAATGTAATTAATGCTCTGATGAGTAGGCTTTCCGACCTTCCATCGCATCTCTTCCCGCCTTCCAACTATAACTTCATAGACGATGTGGTCCAAAACATAAGCAAAGGAATCACCTGCCTCATTGACATATCAGGCTTAACTTCTGAAGAGCAACAAAACGTCACCTGTCTAACGGCAACAAACGTTGCACAACATTACAAACGGTTGTGGGAAAACAATTTCGAAGCATGGAAAAAGCTCCCAACTCTATTGATAACTCTTGAAGAAGCACACGCGTTTCTTGACCCCGAAATACGCAAAACCATCTTTTCCGATATTGCCCTCACATACCGGAAGTATCGAGTTGGATTAAATGCTGTCACGCCGAGGCCTTCCAAGATAAATCGCGATGTCTTCGCCGAGCTTTGGACCAAAGTTATCATGAAAACTGAATTGAAACGAGACCGGGACTATCTCACCCAAAATACGCCTTACATGGAATACAGCGACACCGAGATTAAGATGCTTGACATCGGAGAAGCATTACTTATTTCAGAACCACAGATTCGATTTGCCGTTCCTATAAAGGTTATTCATTACCCTGATTACCTAAAACAAAGGGGAAAGGCGGAGTATGATTTGCCGCCGTCAAAGCCTCTTTCTGAGATGGATGAGAAATTGAAACGAATCAAATCTGCAGGGGAGTTTCTTGCGGCTGAAGAAAGGTCTAGGAAACGCTAGCTTCTCTTTTCTTTAGTATCTTTTTCAACTCTTCTTTTAGTCGATAGACATACGGCATCTTATGGGTGTCCCTCTCCAGGTAGCCGTCTTTGTACAGCTTCTTCATTAGGCGAGCACTATGCTCCCTTGTGAGACCAATCTTTTCTCTTATTTCAGGCGCCGTTTTTTCTCCCTCTTTCCCAATTGTCTCGATAACCATCAGTTCCGTTTCAGTCAGTGGGGCTAAGACTTTTTCCTTTTTTATGGGAATAGCCGCCTCTATCTTAACCTCAGGAACATACGTCTCTTGCTTGATTTTTTCGATCTCAACAAGCTTTTTCATAACTTTGTCTTGGGCTTCCTTTATGCCTGCAACTTCGTTGCGCATCTCTTTAATCTGCCCAGAAAACTTCTCCTCAATCTGTGGGGCACCATCCATCAGCTTGGTAATGTCTGTTAATCGTTCCTCATATTCTTCTACCTTTTTTACGACTTTTTTGTTCTCCAACAAGGCGTTCTCCATCTTTTGGGCAACAAAAAGAACCCTGTCCTTTTGCCTCCTGAATTGGCTGTCAACACTCACAACGATATCATCTATAACTCCTTTTGCCCTGTCATACTCTTGGCGCAGAGTCATTATTCGGCGATAATAAAGAAACAGTGCCGAAACTGTGCCAAACAACAGAACCGACGTCACTACTAGCATAAAGTCTGAAATCACTAACACCGCTCCTCACATGTGATTTCATCGTGATGTCGTGTGATATACATGCGTAATCACATATCACATTAGTATATAAACAAACTTAAAGTTTTCCCTAACTTAGACCTCGTGACATCACACGTCACAACTGCCTCACAGCAAAGCTGCAGTAAAACTGTGCTGACTAACACGATCCCTTAACTTTTTCCCTCCCCCTCTTTTCACATTTCTGCTACTAAAAACTGTTAAAAACACCTTATTTTTGTAATAAAGCCCAAAATGGGATTAAATTGTGGAGCGAAAATTCCTGTTCTGTGATTACGTGAGGCTGCACTGTTTGGGGGCTTGTCTGAGCACAAAGTGGTCCTTTTTTGTGATAAAACGGCTGTGATTTGTGATGTCACAGCCTTTTTGATATTCTTCGTGGGTTAGAGAGTTCCTCTAGGCTGTTTTTGAGCTCTTCGTGGAGTCGTGCCACGGTCCTGATGTGCTCTTCTTTCGGCCTCTTTTTTGTGAATTCTCTTTGAGTGTTTATGTATGTTTTTAGCTTGTTTGCAGCCTCTAAATATGGTTCTAAGCTGATTTCTTCGAGAATTCCTAGATATCCGAGGAGCAAAATTGTATAGATTGATTGTGTGACATTCTGTCTGGCTTGCCTTAAACTCCTGTTAAAAGCGCCTCTACTTACGGCGAAAATCCGTAATTTGGCTTTTTCGTCATATTTCAAGCCTCTGTCGGATATATTTTCGGCTAAAACATCTATTAGAAGCGTTTCTAACTGTATTTTGGTTAAATTACTGTTTTTTGACAGTGTTTTTACTATTGGGTCATTTAGTGAGTAGTTTAGCCAATTTCGGGCTTTTTTCTTCAAGTTCAAACTCTCTGCCCCAACCCCTGTTCTAAAGGATACGATTTTGTATACGGCGCCCTGCAATAAAAAACTTTACCAGAATTCGTCCAAAAAAACCAATATTCTAAATTTTCTGTAATTACTAAAAAACAAACAAAATACTAACAAAACATTTAATAAACTACACAAAACTAGGCTTAAGGAATTACCCAATCACTAAAAAAACAGAGTCCTCCCTTGCCTTTTGCTGGAAAATATTGCTGTAACCCAAAATCTGTTGGTGCCGCCTCAAATAACTGCATCACCCTTTCTCCTTTGGGCTAATTACTCCCTCCAGAAGTCAACTCTTTGCTCTGTGCCGTGGCTCTGTTTGCTGTATTGTGACCTTGTGATTTATGATATGTGTGATTTCTGATCACAGCTAGATCACGTGTGATTATCACAGAATCACGTGTGACGTCACGCACAAGCTTCTTCTTGAAGGGGCCTTTTTTGAGGCTATTTCTTGCTTTATTTCCTTTTTCGGGCTTTTCAAGCAGGCTGTTGGGTGGCCTGCCTGTCGTTTTGTGATTCTGTTGATGTCACAGGAAACATCATCACATACCGTAGATTGGTGGAGCTCGGAAGCATTCCGTCCTGTAGGAACTGTGTAAATTAGCTGAAAATCAAACCTGAAATTTTTGCGGCAAATTCTGCCTCTTTTCTCCTCGGTATTGCAATACCTTAACGCATTGATGCAAAAAGACTGGGACGCATCTGCTGTTACGGACCTGCGGGTTCCACATTAAATCCCTCAAATAACGGCCAAAAATTGGGGTTTGTAAACATAATTATTAATAAAATATTGCTTATGCTTTATACCATTGACGGTTCTGATCTTCAAAACAGCATTCGTCACTGTTGCTTTGTAAACCCTTATTTCTATCCTCGAGTTCCCTTTTCACGACCTTTTTTTCTCTTGATTTAGCGTTTTCACTTGTGCTTTTAGGACAAATATTTAAGCTATTGTCGAGTTATAATTTGAAACAACTAGTGCAATCACGGAATTAAATAGATTCATATCACAGGGGCTTTGAAATGGGCAGAAGGAGAAGAAACGTAGTTCGTATACCTAAGAAGAAGTTGCCTACTGTTTACCTCTGCCCTAGGTGCGGCAAGCAAGCAATCAATGTTGAAATATTCTCTGGCGGTGAACGTGCTAAAGTGCGTTGTAGTAGTTGTGAATTAACTGAGGAATTGGATACTAGGCCTGCTTTTGGGGCGATCGACATATACTGCCAATTCACAGACCTTTTTTATTCAAGGTTAGCTGTCTAGTGAGGGGATCAAGTATGGTTGGCCGAGTAGAAAAATATCTCTTAGAGAAGATTGAGAAAGAAGGAACCATTCACATGACTCTTGTTGATCCCGAAAAGGTTACTCCATCGTCTGCCTCTCGTATATCTAAAGATGCTGAAGCTTGCGATACAGCGGCTATAATGGTGGGCGGTTCAACTTCTGTTTCCTTTTCTCATCTGGATAAAGTCGCAAAAGCTCTGAAAGAGTCTGTGAAAATACCTGTAATCCTTTTCCCTAACAACATCACTGGAATAACCAGACATGCTGACGCTATCTGGTTCATGTCTCTCCTTAATTCTGCAGACCCATACTTTCTTATGGGCGCTCAAGTATTAGGCGCGCCAATCATCAAAAAATTCGGTTTGGAGCCTATTCCTCTTGGCTACGTCATTGTGGGTGAGGGAGGCGCGGTTAGTATCGTGGGAAAAGCCGTTCCTATCCCATACAACAAACCTGAACTTGCAGCTGCCCATGCCCTAGCAGCCGAATATTTTGGTATGCGTTTCGTATACTTGGAAGCAGGATCCGGAGTCAGAAACCCCGTGCCCGCTGATATGGTAAGAGCGGTCAAGACTGTAACGGATCTTCCATTAATTGTAGGCGGCGGTATACGAACCGGTGAACAAGTGAAAGAGATAGTGAAAGCTGGCGCCAGCATCGTTGTAACCGGTAATGTTCTGGAAGAAAACAAAGGGAAAAACAAGATAACCGAACTGGTAGACAACATGAAAGCCCACAAAAAACGGCGCTAAAAAAGTTTCCAGTCACACTATGCATCCTTTATTTTCTGAGAAGCTTTTTTTCTGTTTATTTTTAGAAAAGCTCAATACCTTGCTTCGTGAAACTTAAGTAAGGATGACTATCTTGACGATCCCGATGAGCGAAGATTACAAGCAATATGCTGCTTTTTTGGAGAAAAGCCTTGAGAGCATATATGCTGTTGCGCGAGAAGCGCGGAAAAAAGGGTTAGACCCTGCTCTTGTTCCCGAGCCTGAGGTTGCCAAGGACTTAGCTGAACTAGTTGAGGGGCTTGTTGGTCCTTCTGGGGTCGCTGAAGGCATACGCGATTTGAGTGAGAAGATGCCTCGAGAGGCGCTTGCCTTCAAAATTACTGAACATATCATAAATGGAAAATTTGGGGTCATGGATGCTCGTGAAGCCGCTGAACAGGCCATACGAACCGCTCTTGCCATATTAACTGAAGGAATAACCGCGGCTCCTATACAAGGAATCGCTCGAATAGAAATTAAAACTAATTCTGATCGGACAAACTACTTGGCGATATACTATGCTGGTCCAATACGCTCAGCGGGTGGCACAGAACAAGCCTTAACCCTAATAGTTGGTGATCACATTCGTCGCCTGCTCAAGCTAGACACCTACAAACCAACAGAAGACGAGATTGGTCGTTTCATAGAAGAAGTGCGGCTGTTTGAACGTACGATCGCCAGATTTCAGTATCACATCTCAGACGAAGAGTTACGAAGAGCCATCCAGAACATCCCCGTTGAGGTCACCGGCACAGAATCAGACCCCGTTGAAGTTTCGTCCTTCCGAAACCTCCCTCGAATCGAAACAAACAATGTCCGAGGCGGAGCTCTCAGAGTCGTAAACGACGGGATAGTGGGAAGATCAGCAAAAGTATTGACAATCATCGAGAAACTCAAGATCGATGGATGGGAATGGCTTGGAGGCCTAAAAGAATTCTCGAAGAAAAATAAAGCCGGATTCATGGAAGACGTAATAGCTGGGCGCCCAATTTTCTCGTTTCCATCTAGAACCGGAGGCTTCAGGCTTCGCTACGGAAGATCCCGAAACACAGGACTCGCAGCGGTCGGCATCCACCCCGCCACCATGCTGGTTGTCCAAAATTTCCTTGCCGCTGGAACTCAACTTCGTTTAGAGGGTCCTGGAAAAGGTGGGATTGTAGTTCCAGTTGATAGTATTGAGCCTCCTGTTGTGCGCTTAAAAAATGGGTCCGTTGTGCGTGTTACTCTCCAAAATTTCAAGCAACTGGAGAAACTGATTGCCAAGATTCTGTTTCTTGGGGACATTCTCATCGGATTTGGTGACTTTCTGTACAACAATAAGCCTCTTCGTCCGTCTGGCTACAATGAAGAGTGGTGGCATGAAGAACTTGTGGTAGCCATTGACCAGAAGTTTGGTGCTGACTTGAAGGAAGCTGCCAAAGCTGTAGGCTTGTCTACTTCGCGTCTTGATGACATTTTGGCTGATCCCTTCAAAAATAGGCCGAACGCCAAGGAAGCCATTGCGCTTTCCTCTGTTTTGGGGGTTCCTCTTCATCCTTTTTTCACCTTTTTCTGGGAGAACATTACCCTTGAAGAGTTTGGGGTCTTAAGAAACTGGCTGTTAAACTCTGAAACGAAAGTTGAGTATACTTTGGTTAAAGAGATTGTTGGCTTGAAAGATAAAGCGGCGAAGAGTATCCTTGAGAAACTCTGTATTCCCCACACAGTCATCGCAAACAGTGTCCTCATAAAAGATGATGAGGCACACATTCTCGCTTTTTGTCTTGGATTGAACGCCCCTGATAGTATGGTAGACTCTTCGGGAAGCGTTTTCGAGACTATACAAAAGTTCACGGGTATTTCGATTAGGGCGAAGGCTCCCAGCTTTGTGGGCGCCAGAATGGGGCGTCCAGAGAAGGCTAAACATAGAGAAATGAAGCCGCTTGTTCATGCTCTCTTTCCTGTTGGTCTTGCTGGCGGTTCCCGACGTAACCTCTCTGAGGCTTCGAAGAAGGCTGCGATTGAAGTTGATCTTGTGAGGCGCCACTGCATAAAGTGTAACAGCGTGACTTTCAGGATTAGTTGTCCTCAGTGTGGCTCCGAGACTGTTTTAGAGAAGTTTTGTCCTCAATGTGGGAGAAGTTTAAAAGAAGATGCTTGTCCGGTCTGTAAGTCTTCAACAAGAAGTTACGCTAGACAACGAATCAACATAAGGGCTTTGATGTCTTCAGCTTGCAGAAATCTACGTCTTCACATGCCCAGCCTTGTTAAGGGCGTAAAAGGCATGACAAACGAAACGAAGACACCAGAGATTCTGGAAAAGGGGATTCTGCGCGCTAAACATGGTTTATCCGTCTTTAAGGACGGAACAATCCGCTTCGACGTCACGAATGCACCTCTTACCCATTTTACTCCTAGGGAGATTAGCGTCTCTGTTGAGCAGCTTCGAATCAATGGTTACCTGCATGACCATGAAGGAAACCCTTTAACTGAACCTGACCAGATTTGCGAGCTTAAGTTGCAGGATGTAGTTATTCCCCGTAACTGCGCAGCATATTTTGGTCATGTTGCCAACTTTCTGGATGAACTGCTTGAGAAGGTATACGAGCTTCCTTCATACTACAAAATCAAAAAAGCCACCGACCTAATTGGGCGCATCGTTGTGGGTTTGGCGCCACACACCTCAGTTGGTATCGTCGGAAGGATCATCGGTTTTACTCCCCTGAAAGTCTGTTACGCGCATCCTATGTGGCATTCGGCGAAGCGTAGAGACTGTGACGGCGACGAAGATGCATTGATGCTGGCTTTGGATACAATCCTGAATTTCTCTAAAGTCTTTCTGCCCTCTCATATCGGGGGAATAATGGATGCCCCTATCCTGATTATCCCAGTCGTGAATCCTATGGAAGTGCAGCGGCAAGCTCACGAAGTGGATGTTGCAGGAAAGTATCCCCTCCTGTTTTATGAAAAAACTTTGCAGAAAGCAGACCCAAGACAAACAAGCACAATAATCGACACTATTGAAGATCGATTAAACACAGAGGCTCAGTTTGAGGGCTTCAAGTACACTGTTCCTGTTTCGAACGTTAACATGGGCAACCCCGAGAGCGTATACAAAAAATTTGGAAAGATGACCGACAAGCTTCATAGCCAACTCGTTTTGGCAGAAAAGATCGAAGCTGTTGACGCTGATGTAGTAGCCAGAAAGGTTTTGACCACCCATTTTATGCGTGACATAGCTGGAAACCTAAGAGCCTTCACTACTCAAAAGTTTCGTTGCAAAAGCTGTAACAAAAAATTCAGAAGAATGCCTCTTCTGGGCAAGTGTACAGCATGTAAGAGTGATCTGATTCTTACCGTGTACCGTGGGGGGATCGAAAAATATTTGCCCGTGGCGATCCAACTGGTTAAAAAGTATGGTCTCTCAGAGTATTATGCTCAGAGGCTCTCCATGGTGGAAGAAGAAATCTTGACGTTGTTTGAGGGCAAGAAGCCTAGGCAGATCAGTCTCACATCTTTTTCGTGACTTAGCGGCACATGTGCAAATCTTTTTTGTCTCAAAGACTAACCTATATTGAGGGCACATGTTCAAGCTAGTCCATCATCCCAAAGCTTTCCTGAACCTAAAAAGGAACGTTCAACCAGGCTTGGCGGCTAGGACACAAATAATTTCTGTCCTTGAGAAGAGAGAATCTAAAACTAGAACCATTTCCCGAGAAACGGGGCTGAGCTATACTGCTGTTCTTTATCATCTTCATCTTCTTGAAGCAGAAAACATTCTTAGCCGCAGAGGCAGGCGCCCCTATGTTTGGCAGCTAACTGGCGCGGGGCAACAACGGCTGATAGATTGTAATGGAAGCTAGAAAGGGCATTCACATGGCGATAGTCCACACTTAGGACACTTGTTATTGTATTTTGATAGTGCTGCCTTCTCTAAGTTGATGTTTACGACGTTTGCCAGAGAAGCCAACCAAGCGAGAACATCAGCAAATTCTTCCTCAATAGCCTTCGTGTCCCCCTCCTTTAGGGCTTCTCTCAGCTCCTCTACTTCATCCACAAGCCAATCCAGTGTTCTCTCTGTTCCTCGATCAGAGTCTCTATCAAAATATAACTGCCGCATCATATTCTGAAATTCACGGATATGCACTTCTTTTTTTCCTCACAATTAATTAGTAACGATAAGGACTGCTTTTTGTCATATCTTCGAATCTAATAAGCCCTTCTAGACCCTTACCAATGTAGAACGTTATGAAATAGCGGTGCCAATAATCTGGAATTATACAGCATTACGTTTTGTTCGCTCTATCTTCGTTGCCCGTATCCTTCTATGCATCCCTGCTTTATCTGCCCCACCAAACGGGCAATCTCCGGTAATGTCTCCTCTGGTTTTTCGAGGTTCTTCTCGTAGACCCTAGCGTAGGCGCTTCCTGCTATTGCGCCGTCTGCTCCTGCAGCAACTACCGCTGAGGCTTGCTTTCTGGTTGAGATGCCGAAGCCTGCTAACAGGGGCATATCTGTGTGTTTTCGGACTCTTTTGACTAGTTTTAGGGTGGAGTCGCCCAAGCTTTCTCTTACTCCTGTGACGCCTTCAACGCCTATGACGTAAAGGAACCCTGATGCGATGTCTACGATTTTCTTCAACCTGTCTTCAGTCGTTGTTGGCGCTATCTGGAATATGGGGTGTATGCCGCTCTTTTTGCCTTCAGCTAACAATTCGTCCGCTTCTTCAACTGGAACATTGGGCACGATTATCGCTTGGGCGCCCGCTTCCTTTATTTTGTTTAGGAAGTTTCCTACTCCCGTGACGTAAGGGATGTTATAGTAAGTCGTAACTACAATCGGATTCTCTATGCCCCTCTCTCTCACCTTCTTTATGCCTTCGATGCATCTTGTGGGGGTCATGCCATTTTCTAGCGCCCTTTCACATACTGCCTGAAAGGTTGGTCCATCCGCTGTCGGGTCAGAGAAGGGAATTCCAAACTCTAGTATGTCTGCGCCATTTTCCACAAGCGTTTCGATTAGTCTAAGGGAAAACTCTTCGTGTGGGTCCCCATAGTAAACGTGGGGCATGTGAGCGCCCTCTCCCTTTTTTTGTAGCTCTTTGAATTTGTCTTCAAGATTCATGGAAATACCTCATAATCGTTTCAAGGTCCTTGTCGCCTCTTCCAGAATAGTTCAAAACAACAAGTTCGTTTTCGTCAAATTCTTCTTTATGATTTACCATATACACGATGGCGTGGGCTGTTTCAAGGGCGGGTATCAATCCCTCAGTTCTACACATGACCTTTACCGCCTCAAACACTTCCTTGTCGAAGGCGTAGCTTGCCTTCACCCTTCCACTGTTAACTAGAAACGATATTTCTGGACCTCTTCCGGGGTAATTGAGTCCAGCGGCTCGTGTTCTTGACGGCTTTATCTGCCCGTTTTCGTCTTGCAGAACTTGCATTACGGCGCCATGCAGAATGCCTGGTTTGCCTATTTTGAAAGCAGCGGCGCTGTTGTCGGCTTCTAGGCTTTCGCCTCCGCCCTCAACAAAAACAAGCTTCACGTCTTTTTCGTTGATGAATGGTCTGAAGGCTCCTAATGCGTTGCTTCCTCCGCTTCCGCAAGCAACTATCGTGTCTGGCAGTCTGCCCTCTTTTTCGAGTATCTGCTCTTTGATCTCCTTTCCGATGACGCTCTGAAACGTTGCAACAATCTCCGGGTACGGATGGGGACCCACAGTTGAGCCCATAAGATAATGGGTGGTCTGTGAACAGGTAGTCCATTTTCTTAACGTGTCTGAGACTGCGTCTTTTAGAACTCCCATTCCGATGTCGACGGGTGTTACTTTTGCTCCCAACAGTTTGATGCGTTTCACGTTGCTTGCCTGCCTCTTGATGTCCTTCACGCCCATGAAGACTTCTGTCTCCAGTCCGCAGACATTGCCTGCCATAGCTGTTGCGAGTCCATGTTGTCCTGCTGCGGTTTCTGTGATCATGCGAGTTTTTCCCATTTCTTTTGTCAGGAGCGCCTGTCCTAGGGCATTGTTGAGTTTATGTGAGCCTCCGCACACTAGGTCTTCTCTTTTGAGGTAAACTTTGCATCCGACAAGTTTGCTGAAGTTCTTCGCGTAATAGAGAGGAGTTGGTCTTCCAGCATAATCCTTCAGTAATCCGTTAAGCTTCTCTTGAAATTCAGCTGTCGGGTAATGCTTCTCAAAAGCTGCTTCCAGCTCAATTAGAATCGGCATCAGTATCTCATTTACATACTGTCCGCCATACTCTCCAAATTTTCCCTTTTTCACTTTCTATCACCTACAGATATTGGTAATTTGATTTTCTTTGCATTTTCAACAAAAGCTCGAACCTTCTCATGATCCTTAACTCCCGGGCTGAGTTCAACGCCGCTAGCAACATCAACCGCATATGGCTGAACCGTGAGAATGGCTTCTTTGACGTTCTCGGGCTTTAATCCTCCAGCCAAAATTACTGGAACTGGCGCAACAGCTTCCTTGATTTGTCTGCTTAAAGTCCAATCGTGAACCTTACCTGTTCCGCCATATTGCCCCTTACTGAAGGAGTCCAAAAGGAGCGCGTCAAACATTTTAGAATCCTCTATGGCTGTTTCGTTCAGGGCGTCTTCTGTTACGTAGACGGTTTTGATCAGCCGAGTATCTTTTATTTTTTCGCGGATTTCTGAAGAATCAAGCTGCTCTTTTCCGTGAATCTGGATGGCTGTCGGCTTTAACCCTTCGCAGACTTCAACTAGCTGCTTGATGCTCTTGGGAGCCGTAACTACTACGCTGTCAACAAAAATTGGCACCTGACTAAGCAACATTTCAGCCCTTTCTAAGGTCAAGTTTCTAGGCGACGAAGGAACGCCCACAATAAAGCCAACTGCATCCGCTCCCGCAGCTACGGTAACAGCCAAATCTTCCTCTCTTGTT
>SOJY01000186.1 GCA_004376385.1 Candidatus Bathyarchaeum sp. | reverse complement strand
TCACTTGTTCGTAGGATGCATCCAAATATACCACACATTATTTTTTCCTCATTTTTTAGAGTTTACAGTTATAGACCAATACTGTAATCTGCTTATACAGTCTTTAGTTAAACAGGAAGATGGTCTATAAGCATTTTTAGGAATCATGTTTTAGAATTAAAAGGAAAATTATAAAGGTTTTCCAATACAACACAGGTACCGTACCAGTACCGTTATGATTTAAGCGATAATGGCGCACCCAGTTCACAAGACGTCGCACTTCACACAGGCCCACCACAAGAAATATGAATCCAGAAACTCAACAAAAGGAAGGAGAGCATCGTGGTTCTTACAGACTTCCTTTACCCCGGAGAAACAATAGTATTCCAAAGCGGAAAGATTGAAAGCCTTAACGACAATTTCTTCTTCTACATAACTGATCAACGAATAATACTCTACAGACGACGGGGAGTTTTTTTCAAAAAGGACAGAATCATCGCAGAGAGAATCGAGGACATTCGGACAATGCAATATGGTGAAACGGGGATATTTCGAAAGAGGGGCATTTTGCGCATCGAAACGTTAAGCAAGAAAATGGATCCCATAGTAGGAAAAGTGTCGGATGTAAAAGCCATATGGCAAGAAATGCAGAAATACCTCAGAAAAGACCCGCCGACTTACTGAAATGTCATGGTCTTTAGGCTAGACGCATCAGATAGCGGATAGGAATTATTCCCTTCTGAATCCAATCATTAAGCCGAAGATGAGGCTGGCTATGAATGGTATGTGCGCCAAAAGGGGAGTGAACAAGTTTAGCGCCGGATTAATTGCGTTAACTAAGCTTGATGCTGTTTCGGATAGCCCGCTGTAATCTACGTTGATTACATTTGTGTAAGCCAAAAATATTAGAGAAAAAACAACCACCCCGAGAATCAAGGCGATTTTAATGACTTTTCTTAGGGCGTAACCTATTAAAAATCCGCCGATTCCACCTATGCCCAGCTGAAAAAGGATAGGAGTAAACGACTCGCTAAGTGTCAGGGCCAGCATTCCATTTTTCTCTACGTCCTACGCTGCTAATAAAATTAACCATTAACTGAATCGAATAAAGCTGTTTAGGCGACAAGCAAATATATCTAGAAGATATATTGTGTCTTATTAATGCATATATGAAGGCAAAAAACCTGCTTCTAATCGGCGCGTTCAATACTTAAATGTAAACAAAAAATGAGTTAGAAGATGTGCGTCACCGAAACTAAGATGTAACGACAGAAAATAGAGCAACGGTGGAAGAAAAGGCACCCGTAAAGGAGAAAGAGTAGGGGATTCAAGCGTGCCAAATCAACAGCACATAAACGACGGCTTCCCAACGGCGTGAAACATTACAGCAATTAACCATTAAAAAAATATTTATAACATAATCAGTGATAATTGCAAGCATGAAGAAAAAGTTGTTGCTCAGCGAAGAAAGAAAACAGTTAATGGTCAAGGATATAGCGGTTTTCGAAGACCCAGAGAGACTCAAATCCGTCTTGAACAAACTCAGCTGGAAGATTCTCCAACTCCTAAGCGAAAAAGAGATGTACCCCATGGAAGTCGCTAGGAAACTAAACGTGCACGAACAGAAGGTTTATTATCACATCAGAAAGCTGACGAAAGCTGGCGCGATAAAGGTCGTTAGAGAAGAGGAAAAGAAGGGGAGCTGTCGCAAAGTACTACAAAGCCACGTTTCCAGCCATGGGAATAGAACTTCCATTTGGTTACCAAAAGATCAACAGATTTCCAGTTACTAACATAGATGAGAAAATGAAAGAGTTTCTAAGCCCATTCATTAAAGACGGCACTTTTGACGGAAAAATCGTGGTAGGCAGCCCAGACCCACATGGTCCATTCAAGGCCAAAGCCAGAGACGGACACTACGCCGCATATTTAACCCTCTTTCTGGGGCAATTCGTGGAGTTACCGGAGGACTTTCCGATAAAACTGGATGTTGACGTGAAGGCTGAGAAGGAGGAAGGCAACAACCTAATCTTGGTGGGTGGACCTGGAACCAACCTGATTACCCAAGAATTTAACGAGTTTTTACCCATACGCTTTAACATGATGCCCTCTGAGCACGGGTTCCTTTTGGGAGGGCTGGTTTCAGAAAAAACCCAGAAGGTCTACACCGCTGACAACATGGGGTTAATAGCGAGAATACCTAACCCCTGGAACATGGAAAAAAGCGTGATCGTTCTTGCTGGAAACAAGGCGGTTGGAACAAAGGCCTGCGTGTTGGCTCTCACAAAATTCTGGAAGAAGACTTTAAAGAATTTTGATGATGAACGATTTGCTGTTGTTATTCAGGGATTTGATCTTGACGGCGATGGAAAGGTTGATTCCATAGAAGTTCTTGGGTAACTGTTGTTACTGAACACGCAGATTTCTTTTTCTGGTTTTGAGGCTAAAGGAATATCTGAGGGGCAAGCTATTTTTCGTAGCATGGACTCTGTAACTGTTGTGTTTTCTGCACGTGGACACAAGAATGTACAGTCAACTCACAGAACAACATTTGAGGTCACAAAGGAGATGTCTCTTACGAAGCAGGGCGACTGTATAATAGCTGTAGAAGCAACTAGAGCTGCAGTTGATCTGCCATTCGAATTCAAAGAAGCCGCAAGAAAAGAGGGAGCACGAATGACCATAACGATTGAGGCAGGTGCACTGAAGGAGATAGTGAAGGCGAAATGCAGCCCGCAGTTACAGTTTACGCATCCCACGGATTTAGTGGTGAGAAAAAGTGATTATGTGTGTGGTCGAACATTGGCGATTGGGGCAGACAAGGCTGCCAGCGACTTCTCAAGAAAGCTTGTTGAAAAAATGAGAGACCCCAGTCAAGAGGTTACAGTCACGTTAGTTGTGGAAGGTTATTGAATTTGTGCGTCCACAACCACTTGCCAAGCGTAAGGGGCAACCTCTCGGACTGTCTTCGCCAAGAGAATGTTCTTTACTTGTCGGTTGTTTCGGTTCACGGCTTCGGTCAACCGAACGCTAGCTTTTTCCAGCGGGTCTGAAACCTTCTCGAAACCGTAATAATGTATAATACCTCCCTCCGGCTTGAGGGCTTCGCAGGCTACATCCACAAATTCTAATGCCGTTTCCGGCAGGTTCATGATTACATGATCTGCTTTCCCCAACAACTGTTCTCTGACCACTTTCCTAGCGTCGCCAAGAAGTGGCACAACCTGCTTTTCTGCACGATTCACAGCAACGTTTCTTTTCAAGAGAGACACAGCGTCTGGGTTCACGTCAACAGCGTAGACCCGCACATTGTTGTGCTTTTTTGCGATTGGAATAGCGAAGGGACCAACTCCGGCGAACAAGTCAACCACGGTTTCTCCCTCTTTTATTTGTGAAGCAACCCTGTTATGTTCACTAGAAAGCCTAGGAGAGAAGTAGGCTTTGGCAACGTCTACATGATATACGCAACCATACTCTCTGTAGACAGTAACAGTTTTCTTGACCCCAGCTATTAATTCGAAGTCTCTTAGGCGGTAAACTCCTTCAACTGCTCCAGATTTGGCTAGAACCGTACAGGTCTGCTTGTGCGCCTTCAGTAACGCTTCGCCGATTGTCTTTTTGTGGTCTGCAAGCTCTGGGGGAATCTCGACTATGGCGATGTCGCCTACAAAATCGATTGCTCTGGGGACGCCAGCTAAGAGATTTGGTGGCAGTTCGTCCGCTAAATAATCAAGCGGCAATAAATGGCGTTTCTTCCGCTCAGGAAAGTTGTGTGCCGAGATTTTGAAGGTGGATAGTTTCTTCTCGAATTTATTGAAAACAGCAGGTAAGGGTTCAGAGGTTAACGGTATGCACAGATAGTCTTCTATTTGTTGAATCTTTAGTTCGCGGTTAAAAAGGTCAAGCTCTGCGACTAGGCGAATGGCTTGTTCTCCCAAGTTTTTTGGAACCTTTAAGCATGTTGCTTGCGGCACTGTTTCTCACAAACTAATAGGTAAAACAGCACTTAAATTCGTAGAGTCACAGCAAAACAGCTTATGCTATTTTTTGTTGCGCCTGAGCAGATAAACAGCTAGTGCCAGTTCTGAAATTGATGCTCCGCCAATACTCAAGACTGCAAAAATGTGACTAAAAGAAACGAGGTAGGTCA
Organism: Candidatus Bathyarchaeum sp.; assembly: GCA_004376385.1. Classification (GTDB taxonomy): domain Archaea; phylum Thermoproteota; class Bathyarchaeia; order Bathyarchaeales; family Bathyarchaeaceae; genus Bathyarchaeum. The sequence goes on along the minus strand of SOJY01000186.1, from coordinate 388 downwards.
CAGCATATTTTGGTAATCTGACGCATTCAGTTTAAGAAAAAATGATTAGGGGAAGAAGCGGGCCCGAGGGGAATTGAACCCCTGACCTACGGGTTAAGAGCCTCAACCTAGTCCCGTAGGACCAGTCCGCCGCTCTGCCTTGCTGAGCTACGGGCCCACAAAGAGGCATCCTCCTATTGTGAAAGCAGTTACCCTAATATTTTTTGTTCTCAAACAACGTAAAAATAATGGAAACAAAAAGGCTATGCCCTCATTTGAGACTTGAGACCGCTCCGCCTACTAACGACGTGAGGGAGTGGACGCGCTCCTTTTTCGCTTCGTCTCGGCTTTGCTATATCCGCAGCCGAGAACTCAGCGAGGGATGAAACTTTAGGGCAAGGGCTTGCGG
>SOJY01000014.1 GCA_004376385.1 Candidatus Bathyarchaeum sp. | reverse complement strand
AACATTCGAGGATGGTTTGCCTGGAGTAACGATGATTCTGGAAGACATCACTGAACGCAAAAAGATGGAAGAAGAACTGATTCTATTATCCAATGCTGTGAAGATGTCAACAGACAGCATCGTAATCACGGACATTGATACAAAAATTTTGGATGTGAATGAAGCTACACTAAGAATGTACGGCGTTGACGACAAAAGTGACTTGATTGGAAAGAATTCCTTTGACCTTATAGCTCCTGAGGATCGGGAAAACGCTTCAGTTGTTTTGAGTGACTTGATGGAAAAAGGTTCTCGGAAAATCCAAGAATTCAAGGTCATCACACGTGATGGGACTAAAAAAGTTATAGAGATGAGCTTAGGCGTCATAAAGGACGCTGATGGCAAACCAATAGGGCTTGTGGCTATAAGCAGGGACGTACACGAACACAAAAAAACGAAATAAGAGACTTTATGCTTGTGTGTAGACCGATTGGGAATGTAGAGCGTCTACGAAACTATTTTGTTTTCACGCTTATGGCGTCAACTGGACAACTTGATTTACATTCTAAACACGCTGAACAGCTGCTCGGATTTGTGACGGTGGGTTGTTTCTCAAACCATTCTAAAACGCCGAAATTACAAGCTTCAACACATTTTTGCAACCAGTGCACAGGCAGTAATCAACCTTCATTTCCACAACCATTAATCGAGACCCCTTAACGTAGCCAAATATTCACTTCTTAGATTACAACTATCTTCTTAATGTTTGAATAAAGTCTGCGAAAACCTAATGTGATGCAGAAATTTGTGAGGTAAAGTTTATAACTTGACGTTCTTATTGAAAAAGGCGAACTGTAACTAATAATACAAGAAGGATACTAGCATGGGTCATAGAAAAAAGCATGCTCCTAGGCATGGTTCATTAGCTTATTTACCTAGAGGACGCGCCAAACGAACGATTGGACGAATCCGTTTCTGGCCCAAAGTAGAAGAAGGACCGACTATGCTCGGCTTCATGGGCTACAAAGCCGGAATGACTCACATCATGATGATAGAGGACAAACCAGATTCTCTACACTTGGGCAAAGAAGCATCACATCCAGCAACAATACTGGATGTTCCACCAATCGTAGTTTGTGCCATTCGTGCTTACACGAAAGACCAGTACGGTTTACACACCTTTACTGAAGCTTGGATGAAGAAACCACCAAAAGATTTTGACCGCGCCCTTGTGTTGCCTGAAGAATTCAACACTGAAGAGAACTTGAAGAAAATCGAAGAGAACATCGAAAAAATAGCGGAGATTCGCCTCCTAGCTGCAACACAACCAAGACTCGCAGCTGTCCCCAAGAAAAAGCCTGACATTTCAGAAATCAAGGTAGACGGAGGCTCAATCCAAGAACAAGTTGAATACGCAAAGAACATTCTAGGAAAAACGGTTTCGATCACGGATGTCTTTAAAGAAGGACATTTCATGGATGCGATAGCGATAACCAAAGGAAAAGGCTTCCAAGGTCCAGTAAAACGCTGGGGAGTCAACATTTTGCCTCGCAAGTCCAGAAAGACCAAGAGGGGAGTAGCCTGCATCGGTCCGTGGAAACCAGCAAGGGTCCTATACACGGTTCCCCGTGCTGGGCAGATGGGTTACCACCAGAGAACCGAATACAACAAGCGTATCCTAAAAATTGGTGTTGACGGGAAAGATGTTACTCCAAAGGGCGGATTCGTGAAGTACGGAGAGGTAAAAGGAACATACGTTATCGTTGATGGAAGCCTTCCAGGTCCGGTTAAACGACTTGTTCGTTTGCGATATCCTGCTCGTCCTCCAACAAAGGTACCAGACTCGGCCCCGAATATCTCTTACATCTCTTTGGAATCTAAGCAAAAATAATTTGGTGATGTGTTATGGGTAAGATTTCAGCTAAAGTTTTTGACCTAAAAGGCGAAGAAGTAAGCCAACTTAATCTTCCTCAAATATTCAATACCTCCAGCAGACCCGACGTAATCAAGCGGGCAGTAGTTACAATCCAGTCTCACAGGTTTCAACCGCAAGGCAGAGACCCCATGGCTGGGAAACGAAACACTGCAGAGTCCCGAGGGACCGGTTTGGGAATATCCCGTATGCCACGATTGAAGGCAAGGGGTCAAAGAGCCGCCTTTGCTCCGGGCACAGTGGGAGGCAGGTCAGCTCATCCTCCTGAGGCTGAGAAGAAGATCAAAAAGAAGCTTCCGAAAAAGGAGATGCATCTTGCTTTGCGTTCAGCAGTCGCCGCAACAGGATCTAAAGAGGCTGTGTCTTCTAGGGGACATATGGTTGATGATATCCCAGATTTTCCTTTGGTTGTAGTAGATGAAATTCAAAGCCTGAAAAAAACCAAAGACATTGAGGAGGCTCTAATCAACCTTGGAGTATGGGCAGACATTTTTCGCGTCAAAGAAAGCCGGAAAGTTAGAGCTGGCAAAGGAAAGATGCGGGGACGAAAGATGAAACAGGCTGTTGGACCTCTGTTGGTCATAACCAAAAACGAAGGCGTGGCTGAGGCTGCTCGAAATCTTCCGGGCGTGGATGTTGTTTCAGTTGAAAACCTGAACGCTGAACTTTTGGCGCCAGGAACGCACCCGGGGAGATTGACAGTTTGGACGAATTCAGCTTTTGAGAAAGTGGAAACGTTTTTTGGAGGAAAGTAGATTGGACATCTACAAAACTATTCAGTATCCTGTTATGACTGAGGTTACGAACCGCATACTTGAGGCGGAAAACAAACTTGTTTTCATTGTTAGCAAAAAGGCTACGAAGCGGGACATTAAGATGGCGGTGGAGGAGCTTTATGAGGTGGTTGTGGATAAGGTTAACTCCACCATAACTCCTGAAGGCAAGAAAAAAGCGTTTGTGAAACTTAGTCCGGACTACAAAGCAGTTGACATAGCCATCAAACTAGGTATCCTCTAAAATTAGAGGAACTTTGGTTTTTTACGATGTCATCATCTTCCAAAATTTTTCCTGCTATAGTATTTCTGTTAGTTATTGGAACATCTTTGGCTCTTCTTATCTATCCAGAACTCATATATGATATTCTAATCTGGGTGATAGTGTCTTTTCAAGCTGGGGGACTCCCCCTCCTGTTTGTCATGATGATTGTACAGGCCTTAGCTATCCCCATCCCCTCCGAGCTTGTCCTGATTGCTGGAGGCCTAGCCTTTGAATTCCCGTTTGGATGGCTCGTTGGCGCATTAGGCTCAATGGTTGCTGCTCTCATAAGTTTCTATATTTCCCGAAAGGGTGGCAGGTCTCTTGCCATCCGGTTCGTTGGCGAGAAAGGGATCAAATTTGCGGATAACTGGTTTAACCGCTGGGGCGTTTGGGCTGTTCTTTTGGGAAGATTTGCGCCCTTCATACCCTTTGATGCGATATCTTATAGCGCGGGTTTGACTACGATGAAGTTAAAGAATTTCATGGTTCCTACAGTGATAGGTACATTGCCTAGAACCCTCTTCTATACCTCTTTGGGGAGCTTTTTTGGAGTAACATTCCAAGAACTCATAGATCACTACAGAGCCACTGGAGATATACCTCCCGAACTTCAGAGCATGGTTTCTGACTTCAACTATGTCTTGTTGGGCGTGGTTGCGGTGATTGCTGTGATTTTTGTGGTATACTGGCTTGTAACCAGAAGGTATACGGCGGAGAAGGAAACTAAAAGTATTTAAAAAAGAGTCTCGTCTGTAGAACCTGAACGTTTCAAAGGAAGATGTGACATTTGGGTAAACGAATTCGTGTGCAAAGACGCGGAAGAGGGACTTCAGTTTTTAGGGCATCGACCCACAAGAGGGTAGCTCCCGTTAAGTATCCTTCAGTATCCGTCACTGAAAAGAAAGGAGTCGTTAATGGTCAAGTTAAGAATATAATTCATGATCCTGGAAGAGGTTCTCCTATGGTCGCCGTAAAGCTTGAGACTGGCGAAACATATTACTCGGTTGTTCCAGAGGGCGTTTATGAGGGGCAGCATACCCAAATCGGCGACGAAGCTGCTGTGGAAATAGGAAATGTTCTTCCTATCGGCAAGATTCCTGAAGGGACCATGGTCTGCAACATTGAGTTGTCTCACGGAGACGGGGGCAAAATGGTGCGCGCATCCGGAGCATACGCAACCATTATTTCGCATACACCTGACGGAACAATCATAAAGCTTCCTTCAAAAAGAACAAGGTACGTTAACGATCTTTGCAGGGCAACAGTTGGAATCATCTCAGGAGCTGGGCGTACCGAGAAGCCTTTCCTGAAGGCTGGAACCAAGTTTCATCTCATGAAAGCCAAGGGGCACCTGTATCCACGCACTCGGGGAAGAGCCATGATAGCTGCTTGTCACCCTTACGGTAGCAGCAATAGAGGTGGACGCAAAGTTACAACAGTTTCAAGGAATGCTCCCCCAGGCAGAAAAGTCGGCTTAATCGCGGCACGAAGCGCTGGCAACAGAACCAAGAGAAGAAGAGTCTAGCATGGAGCAGACTTTGGAAAAAAGGTTGTTTTCAACAATCAGCTGTTATTAGTCTCCTAATATG
>SOJY01000023.1 GCA_004376385.1 Candidatus Bathyarchaeum sp. | reverse complement strand
TGAAGATTGCTGTTTCTGGAAAAGGTGGAGTGGGAAAAACACTCGTCTCTGGGACCCTTGCTGGATACTTCGCAAAAAAAGGCTTCAAAGTGATGGCTATTGACGCCGACCCATCACCTAACCTAGCCTTAACATTGGGCATACCTGTTGAGGAGGCAAACAAGATAGTTCCAATTTCAGAGAATGCCGAACTTCTAGAATCGAAGACCCGCACCGACTATCCCGGAGTATACAAACTCCACTTTACAGTGGATGACATAGTTGAAGAGAACGGAATGCAATCACCCTACGGCGTAAACTTGCTTGTCATGGGAACCGTCAAATCAGCTGGTGGAGGATGCGCCTGCTCAGCCAACGCGGTGGTCAGGGAGCTTCTTCGTCACCTGATTGTTGAACGTGACGAGATTGTGATTGTGGACATGGAAGCTGGCGTGGAACACATGGGAAGGGGAACAGCCAGCCAAGTGGACATCATGCTTATAGTTGCTGATTCCAGCCGAAAATCTTTGGAGATCGCCAAGAAAATTTCTGGTTTAGCCCACGAAGCGGGAATCAAAAACGTTTTCATCGTTGGAAACAGGGTTAGAGATTCAGAGGAAAAAAAATTGATTACCGATTTTACCGAAAAGAATGGGCTCCCATTACTGGCTTTGATTCCCTACGATGACACGGTGATAAAAGCGGACAGGGTGGGAGAGTCGCCTCTCAAGTATGCAGAAACTTCAGATGGTGTAAAGGCTATTCAGGAAATCGGAGAGAAACTTCTCCAAAACAAGACATAACCGTCTGTAGGTTCTGGAAAGTTTGAGCCAAAAGGAAATCAAATCTGTTCTAGAACGCTACAGAACAGTAGCTGTTGTGGGGCTGTCTAGGAACCCTGCCAAAGCCAGTTACCGCGTAGCACAGTATTTACAGTCTGTTGGTTACCATATTATTCCGGTTAATCCTTTTGCTGATGAAATCTTGGGAGAAAAATGTTACAAAAGTCTCCTCGAAGTACCCGAAACCATAGACATCGTGGATATCTTCAGACCCTCCGAGGACGTGCCAGCCATCGTAGAGGAAGCCATAACCATAAAGAATAGAGTTGGGTCTCCCAAGGTTATTTGGATGCAGCTGGGAATCGTTAACGAAGAAGCGGCTAAGCGGGCGAGAGAAGCCGGATTCACGGTTGTAATGGACAGATGCATGATGATTGAGCATAGACGCCTCAGCATGGACGGCGTTCTTGACAGTTGAACGGAAACATCTTGAATAACAGTCACAGCGTAATACAATAGAATCAACAGAAAGAAATGTTGTATGAATCTGCCTGAACAAGGATTCTCAGTTCACTCGTCTTGCTTGCTGGAGTATCATTCTTAGCCGTTGGACTCTACACAGACCAGCTAACAACTGTAATAGAAATTCTGAGTGCTATATTAAAAACGGCAATAGCAGGATAACTCATCGGAGCTCTCAGTTTTTGCGAGATGACCAGAGACCTACTAACTGGGAAGCTTCCTTGAGAGGATTTTTCAGGAACATTGAAACTCCGACAGTACATTCAAGCCAGCATCCTCTACAGGAGGAGACTTTATGCCATCCCTCGCTGTCCCTTTTTTTCAAGGCATCATCGACAGAGCCGCTTACTGCATCCCCAAGCACAAGGTCTGACCGAGCAGGACAAGCCAAAAGTTTGCCCTCCGGATTAATTGCAATGTACAGTTCTCCCGCGTGACATATCCTCGGCGCTTTTCCCTTGAAGAACTGTTCAAAGCCTTTAATGAATTCTGTTGGCACAGCTAGGAAACTGGGGTCAGAGCGCTTGAGCTTCAGCAGATAGTCTAGAAGACGGGAAACTTGTTCGTTGCTGGGGGTGTTTTCGGGTGATGGTGGGTAGGGATGCATGGGCTGAACCTGAGCAAAGTCAACTAGGCTGCGGAGTTCCTCGATGAATTGTGGTAAAATGTCGATGTTCCATGGCGTAGCGACGCTGTTCACTGCAACTCTTACTCCATGAGCCTTCAGCAACCGTATGGCTTCAACTGCCTTATCGTAGGTTCCGGCTACGCCCCTTATCCTGTCATGAATCTCTTTTGGTCCGTCAAGGGATACGACAACCGTGTCAAAGATGTCCGCCACCTCAGAAACTCTGCTTTCGTTCAGAAGTGTTCCGTTAGTGTTCATGCTCACCAAGCATCCGTGAGACGCCACTCTCTTGGCGAGGACAATCAAGTCTTTTCGCAGGAGGGGTTCGCCTCCGCTTAGGTCAAAAAAGGGAACACCTAATCTGCAGACCGCATCTATGGCTGCTAAAGCCTTCTTTGTTGGCAGTTCTGGAATGTCATTTTTCCACCATTCACAGAAGACGCATCTCATATTGCATCTGCCGGTTACATTGTAGGATGCAAAGAGGGGCTTGGGTCGTCCTGCCTTGAACTTGAGGAATCCAGTGAGTACCTTGGCGGTTAATTGACTGGTTTTCATGGTTACTCTCCACAATTTTTGATCCTAGATAAAAGAACTCCGGAAGTCAGCGAATCTTAGGTGTGAACTATCTTGGTTAGTTCTTCTGTTTCATTCTTTCATACATTTTTTCTAGGGTCCAGCGGATCGACGACTTTAGTTCCCGTGATCTTTTTGGTCTGAGGTTTCTGATTGTTATCTCCTTGAGTATGTTTCCGTCTCGTTTGATGTTGTAGGATACTGTCTTTTCTGGATCTATCTTGCCTTTGCTGGCGTCTTCTCTGTCTTTCTCCTGCATCTTCGCCAAAACCCGTTCCACAAAAAATGATTTGAATGGCGGAGTGTTGATGTCGAAGTTTTTGTCTTCTGCTAATGTAATCTGCATGAAGTCTTTTTCGATATAGAGTTGGGCTAAGAGGTCTCCAGTCACGGTCTTTAGTGGAATACCCTTTTTCTGTTTTATAATCGGAGAAGGCTGTGGAGTCTCCTGTTTTGGTGGGGTCTGAACTGGCTTATAGATTTCGGCTCTCTTGAAGCCCTCCTTAAGCAGGGTTGTGTCTATTAAACTAAGCAGCGTTTTTAGGCCATCCAGTTCTGTTTCCATATCTTCTACACGTTTTTCTAGGAGAACACGAAGCTTAGCTATCTTCTTAATTTTCTCTTTTTCTACATCTTCACTCATCGTTCATTCCCTTCAAGCAAACTAGTTCTATGCTTTCGTCCAAGCTTACCTTGACAGATTATTATCCATAAGAGGTATGAAAGAAGTCCTTTTAAGTTTGGCTTATCCCAGAAAATAAACTGCTGAACAACTTTTGAAGGCTGGATCATGAAATGTTGCCAAAAATAATTCTGCACAATTCAGTGAGTTTGGATGGTTCACTTACAAGTTTTGAGCCAAATATGGGACTGCATTATCAGATTGCAGGAAAGTATAACGCGGATGCTCATTTGATATGCTCTAACACTGTAAAGGTTGGTATCGAATTGTATGGAGGAGGCGTTCCTCTGGAGGAAAAGAAAGATTTTGAAAAACCCAAAAGAAGTGAAAGCCTTCCTTATTGGGTTATACCTGACACTAAAGCCATTCTAAAAGGGCTGCTTCATACCTGTAGAAGATTCGAGTTTTGTAGAGACGTTATCGTGTTGATATCCGAGGAAAACCCTGAAGAATATGTTCGGCATCTGGAAGAAAGGCAATTGAAATGTACACTGAATGTTTTTATGTTGTCAGGGTGAGCATTTCGTCTACAGGCTTGAATTCTAGGCTCCATTCATCTTCTAAGAATTTCTCAAATTCCTTGAAGATCCTGCTTTCAGTTTCGTTAAACTTTCGGCAGACATTCTCTCCACTGTAGACACAGCTAAGGTCAAATATGGCAGTTTTCTTTTTTAATTCAGGGTTTTCCTTAACCCGTGATATAATGAATTCTGGTGGCCTTTCTTGAAACAACCATGCTATGTATGCGATGTCAACCACCGCGTAAGACATACCCCGACGGATGCCACATTTGCGGTTTGATGCGATTCTTTCAAACGTGGATGGATGGATAGTTCGCATCCAAAGAAAATTGTGATATTCTCCATCGTCTGTTTTGATCCAATCTTCGGTTTCGCAGGTTTCCCAGCCGCTCAATCGGCAACGCTCCTTAAAACTGTCGATTAGGTTCCAAACTGCGGGAAATAGAAAATTCATCGATATTTCCTAGTAGTTAACTATAGTGCATTACTCTATTATCATAGATTTAAGGTTATTTGACAGGAACCCCGAAAAAATGTTGATTTTTGTCTTAAAAATTGAATAAATGTAGGCATAGCCGCTTTTTATGCTACATTTTTCTATAAGCAGCGGTGGAACGCGTAAACTTGAGGATTGAAAGTTTTACGGAAAAACGTTGAATAATCTACAGTTTTCCGATAGCAAACAATAAATTAGCAAACCCGAAAGATAGTCAGTATCTTCAAGGTTTGGACGATGAAACTGAAAAACCAAGTGTTCTCTCTTGATGGTCTAGACTGGAAAATATTACGGGCTATCCAAGAAAATTCGAAGCAAACATACTCGGAGATTGGTCGCCAATTAGGTGTAGCCCACTCTACTGTTTATGATAGAATTAAAAAGTTGGAGAAAAACGGGGTTATCAAAAAATGGACTGTTGACATTGCCCTTGAAAAACTTGGGATAACTTGCATCACGGCTCGCATGACCGTTTACACTGATCCGAAGGAAAGCGAGAATGTGGCAAAGAAGCTGTCAGAGGCTAAGGAGGTTTTGGAGGTTTCGTTGTCGCTTTCTGAGGAATTGTTGATAATCGCGAAGGTCATTGCCAGAGATCAAGATGAGCTTCATTCTTTTATAGCGAAAAAGGTTGCACCTCTTCAGGGCGTGCTGAGAATACGCACTTCAATAATTACAAAGAAAATCAAAGAAGAAAGGTTCTTGATTGAGAAATAATGAAAACTATAAAAGATTTGATGACTATAGTCAAACTGGAAAGAGACTCTTTCTCGCATTAAAGGAGAACTTCACGCTTTGACGCCTTCATCTTCCGCCAGAATTCTTAGAACATTATCGAGGAAGAACGCTTTCTATTTCTTCACGTCTGTCGGCAACTACACAGGCCACAGGGCGATGTCCTTGGAAGAGTTTGCAAATAAAATCAGAGAAGTCGAAACCGCATCTCTGGAGTTTCACCTCTATCGAGGAGACTTCGAAAAATGGGCAGATGAAGTTCTTGAAGACCGTGAAATAACTGAAAGAATAAGCGCAGTGAAACTTCTAGAACCCATCGGAAACGCACTGAGGGACCAACTAGATTTCACAGTTACAAAACGGCTTGAAGAACTGAAAACCCTGAATAGCTGAATGGTTAGCCGTCTATCTTTTTGAGTTGACTTCTGTACATTTCAACCAGTTCTTGCGTGGTTGTTGCGTCCTCTGCGGATTTGTCTACTCTATATTTTCCTGTGAAACGCGGAAACCTCATGGCAAGTCCGCTTTCTTTTCTTATGACGTTCATGGCGCATGTGTGGATTGGGCTAAGCGTTATCTCTGCGCCTCTGGTTTCTATGACAACTGCTGGCTCAAACCATACATCCACGTCGAGGGTTGAGTCGACCCGAGGATGTTTATGGCTTATTTTATGTTTGTTCAGCATTTTAGGTAGCTTCTCAAGGTCTGCGTCGGTGAATCCAGTTCCAACTTTCGTTACCGTCTCGAAAACGTCCTTGTCTGGGTCGTAGGCTGCTAGAAGGAAGGCGCCGTATGTTCCTGCGCGTTTTCCTCTTCCGTGGAAGGCTCCCACTACCACCAAGTCTAAGGTGTCGGTCATTTCGCTCCTGTAATCGCGTTTGTATTTTATCCAGAGCCAACCTCTTGCTCCTGCCTGATAAACAGAATCTTCATTCACGGATTTGCATATTATTCCTTCGCTCCCGCTTTCTACGGTCGTCTCGAAGAACTGTTCCAGCTGCTCTGGGTTTTCTGCTATTGTAGACTCTGCCACCTTTACATTGTCAGTTTGTTCAATAATTTTCTCAAGATATCTATGACGAACAGGATACGGTTGTAGGGTCAAATCCTTTCCGTCAACGTAGAGAACGTCAAACATGAAAAGAGTGATAGGATGCTCTTCCATAGCCTCTTTTATTCCATATTTTCGTCTGCGATGCATAAGCTCCTGAAACGGCTTCATCTCACCTGTTTCTGGGTCAACGGCAACAGCTTCCGCTTCAACAATAGCCTCCTCAGCCTTAACATGCTTCCGAATATATTCGACTCCGTCTGGATACTGGTCAGTGATGTTTTCCAGACGACGAGAAAAAAGAATAACTTCGTCCTTCTTTTTGTGTGCCTGTATCCGCTCGCCGTCATACTTGTATTCTGCTCTGCATTTTCCTCCAAGTTTCTCAAGAATTTCCGCGGACGAGCTCAGCCGCTCAGCAAGCATTGGACGAATCGGCTCCCCCGGCAATACCTTAAACTGTTTGATTCGTTCAATTCCCTCTTCGGCAACGAGTTTCGCAACTCTACCTAAGTCAGATGAAATGTTGTAGGCGCGCTCCAACTGTTCACGGGTCTCTTTTCCGCCCCCAAAAGCTACTGCCAACGCGTCTAAAACGGTCATGTCTGCAATTCCCAATCTTAGGCTGCCTGTTACTGTTCGAACTATATATTTTGCCTCGCTTGGCGACGCATCAGACAGAAGACCAGCTAACAGGCTTAACTTGAGGTCCACTGATCCTGAGCCGGTGGAGTTTGCCATCTTGTCTAACGTTTCGTAAACTCTCTCAACAGTCAAGGGTACCGAAAAAAAGGTTGCTTGCGTCTTCTTTTTCATGAACTTTTGAGTTGTTTCTCCGAGGTCCCCAGTTTTTTGCATGTCCTCTTCTATGTCTTTTTCTCTGTGACCCGCAGACCTTGCAACCGCGCGTACAGCCAGTTTCTCTGCGATGCCTATTTCTATTCCAACAAAATCGGGATACAATTTTCCTTGCGTCAAATACACAACTTTGTCAATAAGGCTCGTTGGGGTCTCTTTCAGAATTTCGACCAGATAGTCTGTCATTTCGAGCCGTTTTGTTGTTGCCTCAATCTTTTCGTAAGCCTCAGCTATACTGGAGTACTTCAACTGGAAACTTCCTCACAACTAGGAAGTCTTGCAGATATATTAAATGTTAAATCTCATTTGTCTTTCTGTGACCCGCAGAATTACTTTTTTGCTAAAAGTAATAGTCCGCAGAGGATGTTTAGTGCTCCTACAAGACCTAGGACGCCTACAAAGAGTGGATTCAAGAATATGTTGACGGAAGTTAGGATGCTGTAAGCTGCTAGGACAGCAACAAAGATGCCGACAGCGACCATAACAAAAGACAAAACTCTGCCAACATTCTCAGCCACCTTGAAAACGTCTAAAGCCTCGGTTCCTGTGGTGTCCTTCAGAATCGGTGCTCTTTTAGGTATGTAATCTGGTGCGCTAACCGAAATCTCCCATTCTTTCTTTCGCTTTCTCGGCAACTTCGCCCACCACCATGACCTAAAACAGAATCAGCTAATCAATTTTGCGCGCGGATGCAACAATATTCAGCATACCCGCAATGATAGAGACTAAACCAACGAGAATCATGATGCTGAACAGAGAAAGCGGCGCAATAATGGGAGTTAACACGATTAGCGTTATTCCCGCACCGAAGCATATTCCTCCCACGGCAACACGTAAACGGTTAAAGTCGATTTCACGCTTCACCATCCTAAGATAGTACGTAACCAACACTATTGCCACCATGCCAAGACTGGAAAATAGTGCACTTTCAGCGTTAACGTCCCTCAAAATCACGGGAAACGTGAGCAGCAAGACAGACATGACAATTCCCGCGAGGGGAGTAAGCGGATAGAGCGGAGCCTTGAATGGTCTATCTAACCGCGGCATCTTTCTCCTGAGCTGTATAAGCGACAGGTTAACCAAGGCGAACACCAACAGAGATCCAAAGCTCGCCGCATAGACAAGAAACTCTACTGCTCCGCTGGTGCCAAAAAATATCACAAAGAGCGAACTTGCAATGATTGCCACGTAACGTGTTCCAAACCGCTTATGAATCTTCTGTAGCACATTGGGGAGATATCCGTCTCTGCTCATTCCTCCAAGTATGCTGGATTGAACAGACATGGCTGTGCCCACAGACGAGACACTGGCGATAATTCCAGCTAACGCAAAAAGGATGGCACCAACTGGACCCATAATAATTGATGCTGCGAGATTGAGCAGAGGAGGGTCTCCCGCAGTTCTCAGCATGTCAAATGGGACCACTCCGACAGCCACGTAAGCAACGCCAAAATACACAACGGTCAACAGAATTGTTGTTATCATCAAAGCTCTGGGAACATTTTTTCCCGGATTCTTAATCTGTGGAGCCCCCGCCACGAGGGCTCTCATTCCAACAAACATCGGAAAAATGTAGGCAGTGGTCGCAAAAAAGACAATCAAACTGTTGGGTGAAACTTCGGGTACTATGTTTTGGGGTGTTAACGTGTATCCTATACTCGTGAAAAGAAAAATGATGAATATGGCTAAGAACGCTGCCACTATGAGCGTAGTGGCTTCTTTTGCTCCTCGAATGGCTAGAACTATTAGAATAACTACTAAGCCAATAATCAGCACAGAAACATTGGCTAAAACAAGGTCTTGAATTGACGGAGCAAAAACCGAGAAGAGTACTCCAAGCTGGTCAACGAAAACTACCGCGGCGAGGGCTCCAACGAAGACGCTGGCGAGCCACCTGAGACAGCCAGCCATGAAGGATATGATGCCTCCGAAGGCAACTTTGGTGTAGGTGTATTCGCCTCCAACTTCTGGGAGGGCTGCGCTGAGTTCGCTGTAACTCAACATGGTTACCAGATTAATTATACCACAAAAGAGCAGGGCAGATATCATGCTGGGTCCTGCTAAATCAAAGTAAGCATAATTTAGCAACACAAAAATCTCGAATCCTATTGCGCCGCCTAACCCCATGATTACCGCGCTAAAAAGACCAAGTTTCCTTTTATTAGCCAACTAACATATTCCTCCTTTCGGTTATACCCGCCATTCACGGATCAGAAAGAACCCGCTTATAACTGAAAAAATGCTGAACAAGCCAAGAATCAGCAGATAGAGCGGCAGAAGTTCAGGGGGCGCATTAAATACTGTTTGAAGTTCGAGAATGTTAAGAAAGAGCAGGACTGCCAAGACTCCGGATAAAACTCCTATGATGCCCTGAGCTATACCAAATATAGCGGACAAGATTCTTCTTTTTTCCATCCTAATTCACCTTCGCCAGAGTATAATTCCAGCCACTAAATCAACCAAACCGATAGCCAACAACAGACCTAAGAAGAGGCTTTGAAGATTTTCACTTTCAACGATGTTAACGTCTACCATACCAAAGAAACCAATGAGGAAGCCCCCTATCACTACGATTCCCACAAATATGAGAAACCCGCCTAAGGCAACCGCAAATCTGCTAAACCGCTTTGTAGCCCTCAACATCATTTCACCGACAATCATATTTCCCTCAGAATGTCTCGTAGTGAACAATTTCATTAACAGACCTTTTCTGTGGAGCCACGGGTCTTTCAGCTGGATATCCAACAGGAACAATAGCTACTGGTTTCACGTTCTTTGGCGCCTTCACAGCCTTCGCGACTTCCTTCTCCCGAAACGCTCCCACCCAACAGGTTGCCAATCCCAGCTCCTGAGCAGCCAAGAGAATGTTTTCTGTGGCAGCCGCAGTGTCTTGTACGCTGTAGAGTTTTTCGCCTCTGCTGCCGTAGCCCCTGCTTGATCGAGTCACATCCGCACAGACGACAATAACGACTGGAGCTTTTTCGATGAAAGTTTGGTTTAGGGCAGCGTCTGATAACTTCCGTTTTATCTCCATGTCTTTTACGACAACGAACTCGCAAGGTTGACTGTTACCTGCAGACGGAGCCCACCTAGCAGCCTCTATTAGTTGCTCAACATCCTTTTCGGACACCTTTTCATCAGTATATACTCTGATGCTTCTTCTTTCTTTAATAACTCCAAAAACATCCAAACCGCCATTCATCCTCATCAGTTTTTTTAAACCGTTTCGATCAGGTCCCCAACACTCCATTCAAGCTGGTTGTCCAGCTCTTAAAGTGCTTCATACGCCTCTCTATCTGAGTCATTTTTAGCTTTTTATCTGTTTTCACATTTAAACCTTCAAAGAATTCACTTCTGGGAATTCCAGTCTACCATCAGAAAAACTCTTTTTTCATCTCTACTCACAGTTATCACGATTATTACAACAAAATTTAAGAGCATAACTCACGTTGAAAAAGGCTGGAGCGATAAAATTGCCCTGCACAGTATTAGTTTGCGGTTTCTTCGGAGACACTGGAAAAGGAAAAATGATCTCCTACTTGGCAGTAAAAGACAAAACTGCAGTAACGGCAAGGGCTGGGGTGGGTCCCAACGCGGGTCACACTGTAGTTTATGAGGGAAAAACCTACAAGCTGAGAATGCTACCCAGCGCTTTCACTTCTCCCGATTGTCGTCTTCTCATAGGACCAGGAGTTTTGGTTAATCCAGAAATTTTTCTCAACGAGATACAAGTGACCGGAACTCAAGGCAGAGTCGGTATGGACCCGCAATGTGCCATAATTGAACCTAAACATATGGAAGCGGACAAAAAGGGGTATCTGGCAGAAAAAATCAAGTCAACTGGTTCAGGGTCAGGTCCATGCAACTCTGACCGCGTTATGAGAGTAGCCAAATTAGCGCGGGAATTTCCAAATCTTAAAGAATTTATGGTAGACGTTCCCTTAGAAGTGAACACCGCCATCAGTGAAGGAAAAAACGTTTTGATCGAAGGCACCCAAGGAACATACCTTTCACTGTTCCATGGAACCTATCCATACTGCACATCCAAGGACGTGTGTGCCGCTGCTGCCTGTTCAGACGTTGGAGTTGGCCCAACAAATGTTGACGATGTTATAGTAGTGTTCAAAGCTTACAATACTCGTGTTGGAGCTGGTCCTCTTTCGGGTGAGCTTTCGTGGGAGGAAGCTGAACGTAGAGGCTGGGCTGAAATCGCCACAAATACTGGAAGAAAACGGAGAGCCGCGCCTTTCGATTTTGATTTGGCGAAGAGGGCGGTTATGTTGAATGGAGCAACCCAGATTGCCGTGACAAAGATTGATGTGCTGTTTCCTGAATGCAAAAGCGCCAAATCTTATGGTGAGCTTTCGAGGGAAGCAAAGGCTTTCGTCGAGAATATCGAAAAGGAACTCAAGGTGCCAGTTACGTTGCTTGGTACTGGTCCGGGTACAATGGAAGTAGTGGATAGACGAGAAGAACTGAAAAAGTGAGTGCTCGCTGATTAGACTGGCTGCTCACTGATTTTTTTGTTGCTAAATGTTCTATGCGTAGCCAGTCTCAGCTAAGACTTTTTTTGTCTTTTCTGTGGTTACACGTTTATCTGGTAGTGAAGGCTGTGGGTTTGAATGTTGAGTTTGCCTCAAGACTTATTAATCGAGTGAAAAAAATTACACTCGGTTGAGCTGCGCTGTGTCTATAAACAAATGTGCCCCTTTCGTTGTAGTTTTGGGTTCTGGATTTTTGATACTATGTTGTTTGGAGATGATTGTATGACTAATTTGTATGATTTAGGTTTCCTTGAAGGAATAATCGGAGAGACAATAGTTTCTACGTATGATGTGGATGGGCAAGCGACCGCGGCGCCTATGGGTATTGTAGTGGAGAGTAATGAGCGGTTACGGATTAGACCTTATACTTCGTCTTTAACTTACAAGAATCTTCAAGCAAACAGATGTGCAGTGGTAAATGTAACATCTAACCCAGAGTTGTTTTATCTGACAGCCTTTAAAGAGTCAAACACTAACCGAAAACTGTCCCTTGAACTGTTTGAAAAAGCAGAGATGGTTGATGCTCCAAGACTACTGGCAGCAGATGCAATTATTGAAGTTTTAGTTGCTGAAACAGGTTCTTTTAGCCCCGAAAGAGCCGAGTTCTTGTGTAATGTCCAACTTGTTAAAGCATCAAAGGCATTACCTACAGTATATTGTCGAGCCCAGTTCGCAACAATTGAAGCCATCATACATGCAACCCGCATTAAACCCTTCTTGAGAGGCAATAAGCAAGAGCAAAAACACGCCTTTAGGCTACTAGAGTTAGTTAACGTTTGCAAAGATGTTGTTAACCGTACAGCTCCTAATTCGCGTTATTCTGAAATTATGGCGGAGTTACATCAAAGGATTAGTCTATGGAAGAATGAAAGTGAAAGTTTACGTTAAAACTCCGGCAAGGCTTCATTTTGGGCTAATAGACATGAACGGAGACATGGGACGATTTTTCGGAGGTTTAGGCGTAGGTATAGACCGTCCAAACGTTATTCTTGAAGCTCAACCTTCCGAAAGTTTTTCTGTTACAGGCGAAAAAACCGAGCTAGTAATGTCGCTTGCTAAACGGTTTCTTGAAACTTACCACATAAACGCCAACGTTAGCATCCATGTTAAACAGACAATTCCTGAACATGCAGGGTTAGGCTCTGGGACCCAGTTAGCTCTGGCTGTAGCTGCGGCTCTTGCAAAACTGTTTCAGGTAACGGCTCCAATTCAAGAACTCTCCATTGCCATGGGAAGAATGAAAAGAACTGGTGTTGGTACAGCAGTTTTTGAGCAGGGCGGATTTGTTGTTGATGGAGGAAAAAGGATGAAAGGCGGCGTTGTTGTCGCAGAAAGTTTTCCTCCTTTGATTTTTCGTCAACCCTTTCCTGAAGACTGGAAGTTTGTTGTTGCAATTCCAGACGTTAAAAAAGGTTTAGCGAAGATCGAAGAAAAGAATGCGTTTGGTCGGTTGCCTCTGATGCCCTCTGATCTTGTTGGTGAAATCTGTCGGTTGATTATGATGAAACTTCTTCCTGCACTAATAGACCGTGACATCGAAAGTTTTGGAGATGCTTTAACCAAGATTCAGGTAGTTGTTGGAGACTACTTTGCTGGTGTTCAAGGAGGAACCTTTTCTAGCTTAGCCGCCACAGCGGGGATAGATTTTATGAAAGCTTGTGGAGCCCATGGTGTAGGACAGAGCTCTTGGGGATCCACAGTTTACGGGTTAGTTCAAGGTGAAACAAAAGCAAAAACAATACTATCTGAGCTTGAAGCCTTCCTGCAAAATAATGATGGTGGACAAGTTTTCATCGCTAACGCAAATAACCGAGGAGCAACCATAAAACAGGTTTGAAATTGGATTTGTTACAGAGGAAATGGTGAACATGGTTGTGCAAATTGCTTGGGTAATAACCGGGGCGGGTCACTTCTTAGAAGAAACCTTTGATGTCATGAACCAGTTAGTTAAAAACAACAAGGTTACAGTTACAACCTACTTGTCTTCAGCTGGAGAACAGGTGGTAAAGATGTACGGGTTTTGGAGTAAACTTGAGCAGATATCCCCCGGAAGTCATCTTCAGGAAGTTTTTACCGAAAACAAGGAAGATCCCAGTTTTTCTCATGCAGGACGATTCATTTTGGACTTGTATAACGCTCTTGTTGTTTCTCCTGCGAGCGGAAACACCGTTGCCAAGATTGTATATGGCATAGCTGACACTCTTGCAACGAATGCTGTTGCTCAAGCACAAAAAGGAGATGTCCCCGTTTATGTTGTGCCAACAGATCTGGAAGAAGGTTTCGTTGAAACTACGTTGCCTTACCGTATTGATCGACGAGAATGCAAATTATGTAATCCGTGTTCTGTTGTTGATGTGTGTTCTTATTCTGCTGTGCGAATTTTAGATGGTGTTCCAAAGATTGATTCGGTGTTGTGTCAAGGTTGTGGATTGTGCGTAGCCTCTTGTCCATTTGGTGCTGTTAAATATGGAGAAAAAAAGAGATTGCGTATTAGAAGTGTCGATGTTCAGAATGTTGAGAAGCTCCGGTTGATGAATAACCTGACCGTTTTGGAGCACCCGCAACAAATAGAAACCATAATTAAGAAACTATAAACCACGTCGGTGTCAAAATTGAAGGTATTACTAATAACAGGATCACTCGCAGAAGACATCGTGAAACGTTATGTCCAACAAAGCAGCGTTAAAACTGAAGTCCTCGCTTTAACTGTTCAAGTTGCCGCATTATTACACATACAAAACATCGCAAGAGACCTTGAAAAACGGGACATCCACGACTTTGATGTTATTTTGGTTCCAGGACTAATTCGGGGAGACACTTCAGTTATTACAGACGCTACTGGAATTCCAACGTTTAAAGGTCCAAGATACGCTGCTGACTTGCCTACCGTTTTAGATGCACTAGGCAAAGTTAAGCTTTCAACAGTAACACCTGCTTGCGACTTGCTCAGAGAGGAGCTTCAACGAAAAGCGCTACAAGAATTGGAGCTCGTAGAGAAAAACTGGGAAACTTTGTTAAAGAATCCTGGTAACATGATGATCAAAGACTTAGTTTTTGGCAAAGATTTTCCCATGCGAGTTATGGCTGAAATCGTTGATGCTCCGTTAATGTCATCTGACGAAATTCAGAGGTTGGCTAAGCGTTACGTACAACTTGGAGCAGCAATTATCGATGTTGGTATGATTGCAGGCGAATCTAGACCCTTAGACGCGAGACGCGCTGTTGAAGCGGTTAAAAGTGTTGTAAACGTGCCTGTCAGTATCGATACGTTCGATCCCATTGAAGCTAGAGAAGCCGTTTTTGCTGGTGCTGATTTGATACTGAGTGTAGATGCTGGAAATGTTGAAGAGATTGCTTCTTTTGCTTCTGATGTGGCTGTGGTGGTTATTCCAACGAATCAGCGTGAGGGATACTTCCCCAAAGAGGTTAAAGAACGAGTGAGTTTTCTTGAAGAGCTTATCGAAAAAGCCCGAAAGTTGGGAATAACCAGAATTTTGGGTGATTTAGTTCTTGAGCCATCAAATGTTCTAAGGTCTTTGATTGCTTTTCGTGAGTTTGCAAAAAGGAATCCTGATGTTCCCCTTTTTTTGGGTGTTACTAACTTCACGGAGTTGATAGATGCCGATTCTGTGGGAGTCAACGCTTTGCTTGCTTGTCTATCGTCTGAGGTAGGTGTGAGCATCTTGTTGGCGACAGAGAAAAGTTCCAAAGCAAAAGGGAGCGTCAGAGAATTAGCTACTGCTTCTAAGATGATGTTTTTGGCGAAAAAGAGAGACTCTGTTCCTAAGGACCTTGGTTTAGACCTTCTTGTGTTGAAAGATAAGAGATTACGAGAAGAGCCTTACAACAACGAACTGGAATCAGGTGCACAGGTTATATCAGCAACCGGAAAACTTGAACCCGAAGGTTTGGATGAAAAAGGGCTCTTCAAAATTGCTGTTGACCAAATCAACGGAGACATTGTTGCTCTTTATCTTACTGGCAGTCAAGATGATAAACCAAGTATTGTAATTAAAGGCGAAACTGCTGAGAACGTGTATTCCAAAATTGAGGAAATGAGTTTGATAACAAGGCTTGATCATGCCGCCTATTTGGGACGTGAACTGGCAAAGGCTGAGATTGCATTAAGAACCGGAAAAGAGTACGTTCAAGATAGCCCATTATTCAAAAAAATTGATGGTTTTTAGGAAGTGTTTACTGTTCCGTTGGTAAGAACGACTTTTTGAGGACTCTCAGCAACGGTGCACCCACTACTACAGCTAAGGCAACTAGGGCTAACCTTTCTACGGGGTATACAAGGAATATACTCGTCCATATTCCGGGGTATGCCTCAACAGGTATTGAACCGAGGGGTTGAGCCATTATAGTTTCGAAAAGCAAATTTCCCATGAGATGCTGCATCATGGTTCCAACGAAAACCATTATGGCTATTCCTGTTGCGATTTTTGTTGTATTATTTGTCTTGACCCATTGGACTGCTTTACGTCCTAGAGGCGAAATAAGCACTGCAAGCGCTACGATGTGCAACCAAGCAAACGGAAATGAAACTGTTGTGCTGCCTATGGGAACATCGATGAATATGCTTGTCAGCGGATGTATGAGGAATGCTGCAAGCAGAGCAATATTTAATGCAATCACAGGTACCCATTTGCGTTTAATGAGAAGCCCTAACGAAACTGCGCCTATTGTGGCTGGGAGGAAGTCTAGAAACATGAAGACTACTGGTTTTCCCATTGCCATGGCTAAGAATGTGCCTAGCATTATGCTTAAACTGCCGATGTATGGTCCTAGTATGATTCCGTATATGGGAGCGATGATGTCTGATAGCGAAAACGCGGCTCCTGAGGCGCCTATCATTGGCATGGTGGGTATTAGTCGGAGTACGGCGTATAGGGCAGTGAATATTGATATGAATGCTATGATTTTTGTTTTTGCGGCGTTCTTAATTATGTTAACCAATCTTAGTCACTTTGGTTCGTTTTTTATGTCACTGTGTAATTTTTTACACAGCGTATAATTAAGCTTTTCCATGTTAACC
>SOJY01000044.1 GCA_004376385.1 Candidatus Bathyarchaeum sp. | reverse complement strand
TCTTCGGAAAAGTCTTTCTCGCGACAAAGAAAATCTACCACACCATCGATGTTGGGCGCTTTCCACTCCAGCTTATAATTGTCCGTAACTTTTGGGTTTAGAAAGATTTCTCGAATTCGTTTAGGTTCAACAGGAAACTCTGCATCTTGTAGCGAAGGCATAGCCTCTTCGATGCTTCCATACTGTTTTATCAGTTTTAGAGCAGTTTTTGGTCCTACACCCTTCACGCCTTCAGGGTTGAAGTCTGTTCCCACCAAAATGGCGACATCTATGAGTTGTTCACGAGTGATTTCCAACGCTTCAAGAACATAATCTAGCTTCATAATCTCAGGCACAACTTCAACGTAAACATTCTTTCTTGGAATCTTCCGTCTACCGCTCAATGTCACGTTTCTCACAAGAGCGGTTGCACCGAAGAGGAGACTATCGTAGTCCTGACTGCCACAGTAGTTAGTGTCACCCTTCGTTGTTAGGTAGGCAGCTTGTGCTTCGCCCTCAGATGGTGCTTGAATCCATGGCACACCCAATTCGGTGAGAAGCCGCTTTGAGTCCGCGGGCATGTAGTCCTTCAGCTTAGAAGTCATCTGGGCATAGCTTCGAGCCTTCTCCACTTTTCCTTCTCGTATGGCTCTTTCATACTTGACGAGAGCCTCCGCCTTGACTTTGGCTCGGCGTTTAATCTCCACCTCTTTGAGAGCAGGCGGAACCCCATCAAAAACATAGGCAACCTTGACTCCCATCTCAACTAGTTTGGCGGTTCGATAAAACAACCCACTAAGATGACTTGTTATCCTGCCGGACCGATCTTTTAATGGTGTTCCGTCTGGCTGGCGGATAATTGCTAGAAACTGGTAAAGGGCATTGTATGCGTCAATGGCTACAGACTTTCCGCTCAGGCTCTTAAAATCAACCTTTGTTTTAGGCAGCAACACTCTCAAATTTACACCCAAAGTTCTGCACCACCAGATACTGGTTAAATGCTGACCTACGAAGAGGCTCGAGGGCAGTTCTTAGCCTTGCTCGGTTAATTCAACTCTTCTTTTCCCTTTGCTGCGAGTTGACACATATATTTTTCCTTTAATTTCCATCCTCATCAGAGTCTTGTTCAGTTCGCTGAATCCTACGCATTCATGAGTCCCCTTCACCAAATCATACAACTCAACATCGGTCATTGGTCCCTTCCGCTCCAGAAACTCCTTTATCTGCGTATAGAGGGGATGAGGTTTCCAAGTTTTCATCATACCATCTTGCACTCCTGAATTGTTACTATGCCACAGGTGTCGTGGGCTTCTTCAACTGACGAACATGCTTCATGAAGCCTTTGTACCACGTCTCCATGTTTGGCATTATAGATGGACCAATCTTTTCCATGGCTTTCTTGAAGTCACTAGCATCAACTTCCTTGGCATCTATGTCCCTCCGCAGGGCATTCAGTCCAGCCTCTCTACAAAGTGCCTCAATGTCCGCCCCAGAATACTTTTTCGTCAAGATAACTAACTGGGACAGATCCACATCTTTTGCCAGCGGCATTTTCTTGGTGTAGATTTTGAAGATCACCAACCTACTCTCTTTTTCGGGTTCTGGAACGTAGATCAAACGGTCGAACCTTCCCGGTCGAAGAATCGCAGGATCAACCATGTCGGGCCTGTTTGTTGCAGCGATAATGACAACATCCTCCAAAGAGACGAGCCCATCCATCTCCGTTAGAAGTTGGCTGATGACACGCTCTGTGACTCCACTGTCGGCGTAACCCATGCCTCTTCCGGGAACTAGAGATTCGAATTCGTCAAAGAATATGACAGATGGCGAAGCCATCCTTGCCTTCCGGAAAACCTCTCGAATAGCCTTCTCTGATTCGCCTACCCACTTAGAAAAGATTTCAGGACCCTTTATGGTTATGAAGTTTGCCTCGCTTTCTGTGGCCACTGCCCTAGCCAGCAAGGTCTTACCGCATCCCGGAGGCCCGTAGAGCAGGATACCCTTTGGCGGACGTATGCCCATTCGATCAAAAACTTCTGGGTTCTTGAAGGGCCACTCCACAACCTCTTTAAGATCATCTTTCACGTCTTCCAAACCGCCTATGTCCGTCCAGCGAACAGTAGGCACTTCTATGTAGACTTCTCTCATGGCTGTCGGTGTGATCTCCCGGTACGCGTTTAGGAAGTCTTCCATTCGAACCTCCAGTTTTTCCAGAACGCTAGGGGGAATACGCTCTTCCTCAAGGTTTATTTCGGGCAGATATCTACGCAACGCTTTCATGGCAGTTTCGCGGCTCAAAGCCGACATGTCTGCTCCCGTGTAACCGTGAGATATCTTGGCGAGCTTGTCCAAATCAACATCGTCTGTCAGGGGCATACCCCTAGTGTGAATCTGCAGTATTTCATACCGCCCTTTTTTGTCGGGTACGCCTATCTCTATTTCCCGGTCAAAACGTCCAGGTCTTCTCAAAGCCGGGTCGAGAGCTTCAGGTCTGTTTGTGGCGCCTATGACAATGAGGTATCCTCTTCCCGCAAGTCCATCCATCAAAGCGAGAAGCTGAGCCACAACCCGTCTTTCCACTTCCCCAGTCACGTCTTCTCTTTTAGGCGCGATGGCGTCAAGCTCATCGATGAAAACGATGCTGGGAGCATTTTTCTGAGCCTGCTGGAACATTTCACGGAGTCTAGCCTCAGATTCACCGTAAAACTTGCTCATAATCTCTGGACCGTTTATTGAATAGAAGTTAGCCTCAGACTCGTTTGCAACTGCCCGAGCTAAAAGGGTTTTTCCACATCCAGGAGGACCATGTAACAGTACTCCTTTTGGGGGCTCTATCCCAAGCCTTTGGAAAAGTTCAGGGTGCCGTAGCGGAAGTTCAACCATCTCTCGAATACGCTGGATTTCCTCGTGAAGCCCTCCTATATCCTCATAGGTGGTGTGGGGCAGGTCCTTGGTGTCAGGAGCTGGTTCAGCCAGTATCTGGACGCTTGTGCCGTGGCTGATTCTCACGATTCCGTGGGGACGAGATTTCGTTACTCTAAAGGGGATTGCATGGCCTAGCATCATGACTAGGGTGGTGTCTCCTTCCACAAAGGTTCTTTCCATAAGCCGGTTCTTCACGAAGTTGGTGAAGTCTTCATCCACGTTTAGTTTCATGTCTATGGGGGCTAGAACTACGGTTGTGGCGTTGCTTACTTTTGCGGGGTGTATTGTGACAAGTTCGTGTATGGCCACTCCCGCGTTTTTGCGTGTGAATCCGTCGATTCGGATAATTTCTCTGTTTTGGTCTTCAGAGTATGCTGGCCATGTTATGGCGGCTGTGTTTCTTTTTCCAACAATTTCTATTACGTCGCCCGCTGAGATGCCCAATTTTTGCATCGTCTGCTGGTCGATTCGGGCAATTCCTCGATAAACATCACGCTGTCTAGCGTCTTCTACTCTAAGCTGTAATTCGCTCACTAGTTTTCCTTCCTTTATGTGTGATCGTGAAGCTCCACATTTTTCGAAGGAGGCTATTCATATATAAACTTTGACGGAACTTATAGTCTGTTGACCCCTATAGTTTGTATTTGACCGACTTCTTCAATGTTAGTCAGTCGTTTCTCTGTTTCGTCAAGAATTCCCTCTTTGTCTTCGGGGAGAATCATGTTAACAATCAGTGCACATATACCAAAAGCTATGGGTTCTTCAGCGAATCTTTGAACCGAAGCAATATCCGATAATTGCTTCTTAATTTTCTCTTTCAACAATTCAAGGTCGATTCCTGACTCTGACGGAAAAATCTTGTACGCAATTACTATCTTTCCCATTCTTTTTCTCTCCTAAAGTCCTGTCAACATGTTTTTGTCACATCATGAAGGGAGACCCTGCACTTTTGGTAATGTGAACTAAGCATGCTAGATGAAAAGCTGACCTATTAACCTTACTATGTGTTTCTCTGAGACAGAGAGGCTATAAGATTAAAGTAAAATGAGGCTTTTAGAGGCTATCAAACGGAACATGTGGCACACAACTGAAGTGATGAAAAAAGAACTGTAGAAACTCTACTTAAACAGTAAAGGGATACGGGGAGACGCAAACGAAAATGAGTGAAAAAGAGTGAAACGTTTTCTTTGGTTTATTCTTGCTTGTTTAGGATTTTGAAGCCTAACATTACAAGAACAGCAGCGCAGCCTAAGTCAGCCAAGTTCCAAAAGACTATCAACTATAATATCTAGCGTAGATCAGTAACCTTCAGCAATCCAAAGGAAACCACTCACTGTACTAAAGAAGAATGTCGCAGCCATAGATCAGGAAGTATGCCACAAGCTGATTCTTTGAAAAGCCTTCAATCATCTTCGTTATTGATTCTCCCATTCTTTTTTGCATCCTAAGGCGCATGTTCAAACAGGCAGTATATTGAATGTTAACCAATACACACCGCGTGCGCTCGCTTCGCTTGCGGATGAAACTTTTTGCGTAAAAAGCTAATCCATACAAACAATGAATTTTCATGTTTCTGGAGGTTCAAGTTCTTAAAAACAGTTAAGAAAACGTTGTGAAGTGTATAATAAATTTCTTAAGTAACTCGTTCTAACTATTGATGGG
>SOJY01000038.1 GCA_004376385.1 Candidatus Bathyarchaeum sp. | reverse complement strand
CCAAGAAGCCATAAAATATGGGAATCATTGTCCGGTTTGTGGCAGAAAACTCACCCGAGGGGTTGAGCAGCGAATTGAGGAACTGGCTGACCGCCCCGCCGATTACACGCCAGAAAATCCGATAGGTTATAAGCGGCTGCTGCCGCTCCATGAGATTATCAAGGCGGTCGTGGATGTCAGCTACCCCGGAGCCAAAAAAGTCTGGAGCATCTACAACCCATTAATAGCGAAGTTTGGCGACGAATACACTGTGCTCATGGACGCGCCCAAAGAAGAAATGAGCAAGATTGTTGGCCCAAGGATTGCTGAGGCGATAGTTCGGGTTAGAACAGAAAAAGCTCGGGTAATACCCGGATATGACGGCGTCTATGGGCAACTTGTAATCTTCGACCAAAAACAGGATGTTAGTCCTCAGAAGCCTAAGCAGAAGAGCATGTCCGACTTTATGTAATTTCTTTATTGCTAACAGTTTTAAGACGCGACTGAAATCTTAATCGACATACAAAGATGGCGTGGATGCGTTTTGAAGGACAAGCTGACAAAATCTGTTGATTATGGCAGGAGTCTAGGCGCAGAGTATGTTGAGGTTCGGGCGCAAAAACTCTTCAAGACCCTCTTGACGACCAAGGATGGCAGGGTTGAGGGAGCAAAAGAGGGAACGGAAAGTGGCGCGGGCGTCAGAGCCTTGGTGAATGGGGCTTGGGGCTTTGTGTCTCTTGGAAAACTGGACTCTAAACCTCTGACAGAGGCTGTTGATGACGCAGTCAGGTTAGCTAAGGCGGCTAGCCTACGGGTTAAATCGCCCGTGAAGCTTGCCGAAGTAAAGACGGTGGAAGACAGGGTAGTGGCTAAGCCAAGGAAGAAGCCACAGGATGTCTCCATGGAAGAAAAGATTGACAATGCTTTGGCCATCGACAAGACAATCTTTGGTGTTGACTGTCGAATAAAGAGCTGCACCATCAGCTACTTGGACGTAACAGGAACAAACTACTTCGTCAACAGCGACGGAACATGTATAGAACAAGACAAACTCTACGTCTGGTCACGGATTCTTGCCTCAGCACGAGAAAACAGCATCTTCGCGTCTGCAAGAGAGGAGATAGGCTCCACAGCAGGCTACGAAGTCTTTGACACGGAGACGCCAGAAAAGGTAGGAAACATGGTTGCTAACCGAGTAGTTGAACAGTTGAAGGCTAAGACGCCGAAAGGGGGAGCGTTTCCAGCGGTTATAGGGCCAAACGTTGTGGGCGTCTTCATTCACGAGGCTATGGGGCATCTGGCAGAAGCCGACCTCACCTTGTCTGGGTCTGTGCTCTGCGACAAACTAGGAAAACAGATTGCATCAGATGCTGTTACAGTCTATGACGATGGCACAGTCGAAGGCGCTTTGGGGTCATTCAGGTATGACGACGAGGGAGTTCGTGCACAAAAAACGCCTTTGATTGAGAATGGGACATTGACTGGGCTTATGCATAACCGCGAAACTGCATGTAAGCTTAACATGGAGCCTACAGGGAATGCTCGAGCTGAAGATTTCCGTTTTGAGCCGATCGTCAGGATGAGGAACACGTATCTTGCATCCGGCGACAGAAGCTTCGAGGAGTTGATTGAGGATGTTGATTTTGGTTATTATCTTAAGAGTTTTCGGGGAGGTCAGGCGAACTTGGATGGAACGTTTCAGGTGGGCATACAGGAAGCCTATGAGATTGTTAAGGGGGAACTGGGGGATGCTGTTAGAAGTGCTTCGATAAGCGGGAACACGCTTGAGACTTTGCGTAAGGTGGATGCTGTTGGCAAAGATTTTGAGTTGTGGCCTGGAAGATGTGGCAAAGGGCAGACAGCGTTCATCTGTGATGGGGGACCACATATTCGGGTAGGAGAGGTGATTATTGGTGGCGGAGCATAAACTAGCAGAATTGATCGATTTTGGGAAGAGGGCAGTTGACTTTGCGCTTAGGAGCGGCGCCCAAGAGGCTGAGGCATTCCTTAGCATGAGCAGTGGCACTTCGATAGAGATTGAGAGGGGACAGATTGTTAGAAGCGCCAAGAGTATGGATCAGGGCTTAGGAGTGAGGGCGGTTTACAGGAAGGCAGTTGGTTTCTCTTACGTAAACATGTTAACGGATAAATCTGTTGAAGATGCTGCATCAAGAGCTTTCAGGGCTGCTAGAGCCAGCAAACCAGACAAGAACTGGCTGAAGTTTCCCAGCCAAGGAAGTTTTGGTGCGCCAAATGGCACTTATGACGAGAGGATAGTGGACTTGTCTTCTGATGAGTTGGTGGAGATGGCATCTGACCTGTTGGGGGCGGTTGAAGCGTATGATAAGCGGGTTTTGGCTGTTGATGGGGGAGTCGCAAAGTCTCTGTTTAGTACGGTTGTTGTTAATTCTCATGGTGTTGAAGCCTATGATGTGGGCACTGCGGTTGGATGTTCCATGGAGACGATTGCACGGGATGGGGCAGATGTTACTCCAGCGTGTTATGAAGTAGACGCGGAGAGAGTTTACGATATTGACCCTGTGGGTGTTGGAGTTGAGGCTGCAAGGCAGGCTGTTTCTGCGCTTAAATCTAGGAAGATGGGGTCTGGAACGTTTCCGGTGATTTTCACTCAGGCTGCGTTTCGTTCTTTATTGTATTATACGGTGATAAATGCGGTTAAGGCGGATTATGTTCAGAGGGAGCGGTCTGCGTTTAAGGACAAGATTGGAGAGCAGGTTGCCTCAGACCTTGTTACGGTGTATGATGATGGGCTTCTTGAGGGTGGTCTGTTGACACGAAAATTTGATGGTGAAGGTGTGCCGTGCCAGAAAACGTTGGTTATCGAGAAGGGTGTGTTGAAGAATTTCTTGTATGACAATTATACGGCGAATAAGGCTGGAGTTGAGAGCACAGGAAACGCTTCTAGGGGAGGAGTTGCTTCTTATGCGTCTACGCCAGTTCTTGAGGCAAGCAACTTCACGTTTAAGAAAGGAAACAGGACGCCTGAGGGGCTTGTAGGCGAGGTGGAGGAGGGGCTTATAGTGTATGGCGTTCAGGGTGCTCACAGTAGCAATCCAGAGAGTGGCGAGTTTTCTGTTGTGGCTACTCCAGCGTGGAAGATTGAAGGTGGAGATGTGGCTTATGCGGTGCGGGACGTTATGTTGGCTGGCGTTTTCTTTGATGTTTTGAGGAACATTTCGGCTCTTGGAAATAACGTTAGGAAACGGGGGCAGCTGGTTGCGCCGTGGATTAGGGTTGAAAACGTCAAAGCTGTTGGAAGAGGATGAAACATTTTGAGATTCGCGTCTTTACTATTGCCTTAAATGTGCTGATGTTTGTACAACGAAGGCTATTAAATCAAAGGTTCCTTATTTTTAGGGTAACCGTTTGAGCAGTTGATTGTATTTTTGTTTTCCACCAACACAATAATGTTTATTAAGACTTAATATTAGTGATACTGAATGTTAAGAAATGGAGGAAACGAAAATGCACAAAAAATCAATGATAATAATCGCAATGGTTGCAGTGATGCTAGTATCGATAGTTCCTGTTTTCGCAGCAAAACCCACCAGCCCAGCCGCAAGTAATGGCCTCGACAAAGGAAAGAATGACCACCTATATCTCTACGAGAAAGACTCCGACACATGGGAAATAGTCGAAGATGCTGCTTGGGGCAAACTGAACATCAATGTCAAGAAGGGCCAGTTCGTCTTAAATGCACACAAATTAGAGCCAGAGACAGATTATGTTTTGATCTGCTATCAGGATTCATGGCCGGGAACAGGTTCTCTGTTGCTGGGTAATGGCACTTCTAATGAAGAAGGAAACGTTCACATAAAAGGTTCCGTCGATTACGAGACTTTACCATCATACGTCTATGATATTGATGGAACACAAGTTGAAGGCTCAAAGATTTGGCTGGTATTAGCTGCTGACTTTGACAAAGAAGCCCCAGAAATGGACGCTTGGAATCCGTCAGAATACCTATTCGAATTCGATCTACTAAACAAACAAGAAGTTGTGCCCGAATAAGCAACTCTTAACCTTTCCCTCTTTTTTAACTACATTGTTAATTTCACATATATTTTGAAGATTCAAGACCGCTAAGGCACTAACAAACCACCACTTCGAACATTAAGCAAGGTAACCATCAAACCGGCAAGCTTGAAATAGGGCTATTTCGACATTAGTTTTAGAATCGGACGGGTTCAAACATCGAGGGGAATTGTTTGAGGGCATTGACGACATTAAAAACCTTGATAACTACAATTTGCAAGCATTCTAACAAAATAAATCATTTTTGCAGTCATCTAACTAGAGGTTTAGTGGCGCGGGGTGCGGGATTTGAACCCGCGTGGCCCTATGGACCACAGACTTAGCAGGCCTGCTCCCTACCAGGCTAGGAGAACCCCGCATAGGATATTTTGTTCAGAGCGTAGCCTAAAAAAAGTATCTATCCGAACATGAAACCAAGTTTTTATAAAACCATTGTATCCATACTGTTGGACGATGGGCCGGTTGTCTAGTCCGGTTAGGATGCAGCCCTTACGCGGCTGAGGTCGCAGGTTCGAATCCTGCTCGGCCCACCA
>SOJY01000214.1 GCA_004376385.1 Candidatus Bathyarchaeum sp. | reverse complement strand
GCAAAACCAGCCGATATCACTACAACGCCTCGTACGCCCTTCTGCCCACATTGTTCCATAACCGCTTGGACTGTTTCTGCAGGCGTAATAACCACTGCCATATCAATATCTCCCGGTATATCCAAAACAGACGAATACGTCTTTACCGCAGCCACTGCTTCAGCATTTGGGTTCACTGGATAGACAACACCCCTAAACTCCTGGTGCAGTATGTTATGGAAAAGTTTATTACCGATGGTTGCCTGTCTATGTGAGGCTCCAATAACAGCTATGGAATGGGGCTTGAGCAAAGCCTGTAACGAAGCTATTACGGCAGTCTTTTCTTCTATCTCCGGTCTCTCCTCCATCATCTTCCTCCAAGTCTGTGCATAACTACTCTTGACTGGGCTTCTCTAATAACGCTTATGACATGCCACCCTAAAAAGGATACCACTTTTTAAGTTAGAGTTACCAACATAGAAGTGCACAAAGCAACGTCCACGTGTGGTCTTCGGGATGTTTGTCCAATGATGCGTATAAATATTTGATACCGTTTGCCTTTTCTATAAAGTGAAAAACACATTTTGGGCGAAGGTCGTTGGTTCGAATCCAACCAAGTTACCAAGAGATAAATAGGGCATAGATTTCACGTGTATGCCTTACTTTGTTTGAAGCTAGCTTAAGTAGTATATTGCTACTCATGAAGGTATATGCACAATCCAAGGATCTGATAATAGTGCTTTACATTTAGATTTATTTATGCTTTTACAGAATTGTTCTATTTCCCCCAAAGTAGCTATTCTAGGCGTGCCATCTTCCATAAAGTAGTCCTGTGACGGCTCAAATAAATATTCAGGCCAGCCTGTGCAGACAAAGGGGAGAATCCCTACAATTTTTGTAGGAATCTTAAGCTCTCTATGATACTTAGCCACTACTTTCGCGGTTTTTTGAGCAAAAGAAAGCCAACTTTTTGCGCTTTCCGAACGATCCCACCATATTTGTCCATCACCTAGTTCATACTTTCTACTTACACCATAGGATTTACAGCTTATTAAAAAAGCAAGGTTATTCTTTTGAACAAAAACGTCTACATCAGTTCCAGTCCTACCTGCTACAGCAAATTTAAGCTTGTGACTTGGTTCCCAAATACGCTTAAATCCTTTTATTGATTCAATAATACCTAACAACAATCTTTCAAAAACTCTGCCTTTGATTTCTCCAACTTCGCCTGTCTTCTCAAATCTATCTAATAAATACATAAAAAAGTGTAGAACAGTTCCTAAATGTAAAAAAACTATGCCATTGTCACACCTATAGGCAAATTTAGTTGGTCTAAATAATAAGTAGTCAATCGAATCTCTCGTTGCAAAATCGTGAGAAATAAAGCGAAGTATACGAGGAGCTACCTCTTTCCAATAGCCTGAATAAAGGGACTCTAAAACAAATGGCGTACCATTGTTGAAAGCCTTTTGATTAAAGCAATCAGAATATATAGTTGGAGCCCAAGTCATTACGTATTCGATTAAATGTTCTTCTTCAACATAACTATATCCTTGCCCAGCAAACCGTTTATTATTTAGAGCATCTTCTACTAAAGGCTTAAAAAGCGTAGCTATAAGAACAAATAGGTCTTCAACATGTACTCGTTTGCCGAAAAGTTGTATGACCTCATTAGCATGAAAACTTGTAAAAGTATAGATAGCATCCATTCCAAATACTTTTGGAATTGGAGGAGGACTAAAGTTGCCTTTACGAAATTCGTCCCAGTTTGGATTTACAACAACGCACTTGAGTGGACTCTCGGGGTTAACAACACCTAAAGGTATAGCTTGCTTAATCAATATATCTTGATTATGAATTAATCGCTCATCATATTCATGCATCTTTTGTTGCAATTCAATTGGTATCTGCATTGTAATGACTGTAGATATGTCATCTCCTTTTAAATTGACTGTTGCTGTGGCACCTTTTCCAAGCCAACGCAGCCTCTTTAAACTAAGATCTATTATATCCACAATGTAATAGATCTGTTGAACAACGTCGGAGTAATCGTCAAGCAATGATCTATCATTAGTTTCAGCCATTTTCTTATAGTCAGCTTGAGTGAATTTTACCTTTGCATGTGTAGTTGGCGAACAAAACCTGAATGCTAATGTTGCAACGTTGTTAAATTGAACCTGTGCATCACCTTCAAAACCTGCTGGAGGATTCATAATTGTAAACGGGAGATGATGTTGAAGAGCGCAGAGTAATCCAAATGAGTCAAACGGTTTGCAAACTTCTAGAACAAGTTGTTCTACAGTTTTCAAAAAAGTGCCCAAGACAGGTCTTAGCTGATTTTCCCCATAAGTTACTTTAGATGAAAGACCTGCATCTTTGAGGGCACTTTTAAGATTAGAAACAGTTAATCTTACGATATCCAATAATTATTACCCTTCAACTCCACTCATACCGCCCATTTCCTCAATATAAAACCAACCACATTCAGCACAGGTGAGTTTATTAACCTTGAAAGCTCCATCAACGTCCGGTTCCCAATGTTCTCTAGTTTCAAGCTTAAGGCTACCACAGTTTGGGCATTTGTAATATGGTCTTTGAACTAGCAACTCACTATGTAACATAGTAAGATGTATCAGCCCCATACACAAAGCAGAGGAGCTAATACATTGTAGGGCCATGTCGAAAGTGGCATTCATATCATGTTGAAGTTTATTACAAAGATCATAAGCCGCATGAGACATCTTTATTAAATCTTCCGTGTTACCCTTTGCGTTTTCCAATGAGTACTTTATCATCTTTTTTGCATCTGATAGGCTTATTTCACTAACGCCACTTGCACGGAATTCACAACTAAATATACTTTGAGAATATTCAATCCATGCATCACGTATTGTTACTCCAGTCTGCTTGAATTCTTCCACTGAGGAAGATTTTAAAAGCTGATCCATAGCTGTAGCTAATTGTCTTGCGACAGTTGCGTTATGTTCGTTTATATATTGAGTTAGTAAATCAACAATACCTTTCCAAAGATCAGTCAATTCCGTTTTCATATTTCAATTGTATTCTAGCACTAACAGCAAACACAACCGTCTTTTCTTCTTTGAATCCGCTGAGACTTCAATTACCCCCCCGCTCCCGAACCCTCAACTCCGCGACAGAATGAAATGCGGGAGGTGAGCGGAATTAAACAAAACGCCATTTTGTGACTTTCATGCCTAACAGAGAACTGGAATACGCTGGTAGACCGAAAGTCTACCGGTCTACCATGCTAGCTCAAAAGGTAGACCCTGCTAAGTGGAAGGTAGGCCGGTAGACTTTATTTGGATGTCAGCGTGCTATGATAACTTATAAGTGTCCCTTATTTTTGGAGACATAACATTAGTCCAATAGTTAGCATAGCATGTTTCACCAAATTAACACTGCACAACAGGCAGATTCAGCCCCTGGATAATTATGTTATCCAGCCTTGCATAGATTCAGGGGTAGACATGGATGGATATCGTGCGTTAATAAACAGGTCTACCAGAAAGGTATTGGCGATGAGCTGTAGACAACGGTGTCGCCCACTCTGAACGTGTATAATCCGTGCTCATCTGCTTGGGGCGGTTGTGTAGTAAACGTGGACTTACGGTCTACGGTAATTGATGGCTGGGACTTTAGCCACAGCGCCACTAGAATCAACAGTAGCAGCCAGCCTTTACCTATCGAAGACTTAGTATTAGCTTCGGGGCTACCTTTTGAGCTAGCATGGTAGATCGGTAAACTCCGTTTGGATGAAGGACTTTGTTTTAGAGGTAGACCATCATCTGTATTAGTTATTTCAAGTAGTAGACCATTTCTTGAAGAGGTTAGCGGATTTAGTCTTTCCGTAGATGTTGTTGTGTTTGCCTTACCGCCAGTGTTTAGGTAGTCCAGTACTAGGCGCCTCAACAGCCCGGACTTTGATTC
Organism: Candidatus Bathyarchaeum sp.; assembly: GCA_004376385.1. GTDB lineage: Archaea > Thermoproteota > Bathyarchaeia > Bathyarchaeales > Bathyarchaeaceae > Bathyarchaeum. The sequence continues at coordinate 644 of SOJY01000214.1, read as the reverse complement.
GCCTTTCTGTTCTGCCATTGCTGCGAAGCGTTCCGTTCTACCTTTACCCATAACTTTGATGGTATGATTTTCCCAATCTATGTCACCAGGTTCTATATTTGTCAGCTCTGAAAGCCTTAGTCCGCTTTCAGTAAATAAAGCCAATAGCTTTGTGGTACTTTTTTAGGAGTAAACAAAGTATAATAGCAAGAAAAGGAAATAACCTTGCTTAAACTAGAAAAGAAGCATATTAAACCAGTGTCTCTAATGCTCTCAAGGGCATTTAAAGATGACCTGAAAGACGTCTTTCCTGATCCAGAAGAGAGAAGAGTGAAAACACCTTACGTTAATGAGTTTTTTCTTCTCCGTAATTACTCAAATAGCAGGGCTTTTATAACTTCACCTCAGTTGGAAGGAATTGCGTTTTGGATGCATTCAGATAAAAGAAAGAAAAGACCTTTCTGGCGAATACTGACTTCTGGGGCTATCTGGCCAGCAATTATAATAGGCATTAAAGCTCTTAGGAAGATGCAAGCGTTTGATCAATATGTAGAAAGAAAGCATAAAGAATTAGCACCTAATAAGCATTGGTATTTAGCAGTATTAGCGGTTGATCCACAACATCAAGGGAAGGGATACGCTAGTAAATTACTAAATGAAATGCT
>SOJY01000162.1 GCA_004376385.1 Candidatus Bathyarchaeum sp. | reverse complement strand
TACGGGTTTTTTGGCTTGGAAACAAACAGTTTTCCTTTACCGCTGTCCGCTAAATCTCCAATAAACTTGTAGAATGGGCCTTCGATCTTTTCGCCGTCAACCTTGACCTTTGCTTTAATGTCGTCGATAGTGAAAGAGGGCAATACATCTTCAGAATGACCAGCCAAAACAATTTTGCCGTTAGTCATCTGTGCGCCAGCTCTTCCCTGTGAATTGCCTTGAACAAAGATTGTTCCATTATTCATATGGATGCCCGCGAATATGCCCACGTCTCCAAATATTTTGATGATCCCGTTTCGCATAAAGCACCCGACTTCGTGACCTGCATTCCCATGAATTATGACCTTTCCGCCGTTCATTCCCTTGGTGCTTCCACGATACGCTGCACCTATGTAATTGCCTGCGTTGCCTTTGATCTCTATTGTTCCATCCTTCATTTGTGAGCCTGCCCACGAACCAGCGTTACCAGATACAACTATGCTGCCGCCGCTCATTTCTTCGCCAAGATGCATACCAACATCGCCGTCAACAATTACTTGTCCCATAGACATTCGGAAACCAATGTTTCGCACCTTACCTACATTACCTTCAATCTTTATCGTCAATTCTTCTGAGGACTGATTATCCTGCTTTATGTCGAAAAGGTCGCCGATGCAAAGTTTCCGGTTGCCCTCCCACATTTCCAGAGCAGCTAGCTCTTTCGCCGATTTTTCGGCAAAAACATCAGGAGATATATTTTTTCCTTCAATGGGAAATTTGAACACACGTTTTGGGATAAGAGTTATCAAGTTTTAGACCTCCGCTTTGATGGCAACTGGAGCAGGAGAATGCAAGAAGCCCTCGCGAATAGGATAATTTTCGTATTCTACAGTCCAGTAGTCCTTGAATTTCTTTTTTATGTCATCGTTAATGTTGTGTGGCATCGAAGTTTTCACGTCGACCCAGTATGTCTTTCCGAAAACCTGCTTTACAATTTCTCCGTCCTTTACCACAATTTCTCCGCCCTTAATCGTGTAAGCGGCTCGCTCAAAGGCTTTTCTAGCAGACACAAACTTTTTGGAGGGATCAGCAAGTTCAGGGTTTATGTTATAAATTGCGATGTCAGCGTCAGCGCCAACTCCCAAATGTCCCTTATCTTTCAAGCCAAGAGCCTTAGCTTGACCCGCACGCGTAACAATCGCCAGCTCGTAGAGACTGAGTTCCCTGTCGATGCTGGGCAACAAACTTTTCTTTCTTGCACGTTTGTTGATTTTACTCAACACTTCCTCTCTTGCATCTTTGCTAATGTACCATGTCATAATCTGGGGGTAATAAAAGAAAGGACCAGCGTTAGGATGGTCAGTTGTCATGAAAATTTTCCACGGGTCTTTAATTAGAAGAAGAATTTCAAGTCCGATTGACCACTGTGTCGCGTGAACAGCGCTTGACCGCTTGTATCTGAAGGGCACTATTCCTCCACTTGTTTCGGTTTCGACATCGTGGTTAACCCATTTGTTCCCGGTCAAGTGATAGAGACCAAACTGGAATGGACCATCAGCAGTCATAGTTGTCGTGTCCGAGAAAACAATCTGACCAACGTCAAGAGTCACGTGAGTGTGATTGTTAATGTAATTCGAGACCTCTTCTGCTCCAGAACAGAAGCTTCTCCAATCTCCACCCTTGAAGGAACAGAATTGAATATGTGTAATGTGCATTATGGGCTTGTCGTCTCTCGCCAAATCTTCTACACACTTCATAGTCTCTAATGCTGTAACATAGTTTCCTGGCTGTCCAAGATTGTTCGTGTGAAGGTGAATTGTGTGAGGAAGATTGAGCATGGTATTGACTTTGCATAATCCGCGGATGATCTCACGGGGAGTTATGCCAAAGTTTGGCACCTGATCGTCGAGACGGTGAACGTTTCGTCCGAAGCCCCATGCCTCTAAGCCTCCGGGATTAACGATTTTTATTGCATATCCTCTTGTAGCTTTGAGCATCCATGCTATGTGGGCAGCGTTCTCTTCGATTAAGCCGTCTCTTATGTGTTCTAGGCTGAACCACCAGTCTCCTAGCAGAGGATATGTTGCCTTGTCAATCATTGGAGTGTCAGCTAGTTCCTCGTGAGTGTGACGTGCCTGAAGAGGCGCCATGGATGGATTCATTACAGTTGTATAACCCATCTTGGAGTAACGATAACCTGTTGTGAATGTGGAGGGAATCGAATAGCCCACTCCAGACCGGGTCAGGGCTGTTTTAACTTCAACATCCTTAACGTGGTCTTCAGGTCTCAGTAAACGAGCAGTATCAACTTCACCGCCTGCTATGTGGCTGTGGATGTCAACTCCTCCGGGCATAACAACCATGCCTGAAGCATCGACAACCTTCGCTGAGTCTTTAACTGTTTTTACGATCTTCCCATCTCTGATGGATATGTCCATTTTTTCGCCGTCGATGCGATTCAGGGGATCGTAAACGAACCCGTTCTTGATGATTAGTTCACTCAATCCATATCCCTCTTTTTTAGTTCGCGAACTTTTTGAAGCAGTTTCCTTAAAATTTCTTGATCTGAAAGAAATCCTTCTGGAGGTTCTACAACCTTCTTCAGAGGCAACGGAACATGATCCATACGATAGGCTGTTCCCTCCGCCTCGATTCCCACGAAAGCAGGAGGCAAAATCACATCCGCCAACATTGTGGTTGGAGTGACCTCAGGCTCTATAGATATGAGAGGATGCTTTGCTATGTTCTTGGAGGCAGCTTTTGGAAAGTGAGCAACCGGATCGGAAGCAATAACAAGCATGGCATCAGCTTCGTCGCGGATAAGAATGTCAGTTGACGAAGTTTCTCCCGGGTTGTATCTGGGGTATCCATTAGACAAGTCAACAGCGAAGGGGTATCCGGTTTGCCAAGTTGTAACTATGTTTGCTCCAGTTACGTTGTAGTGTCCTCGCATGGGCATGATGAGGAATTTTGTTCGATTATTCAGATCACGGGTGAGATTGATTGCTGCGTCTATGTTTCGATGTTTCCCTTTAGTCATTGTTAAGCCTAATCCGAAGAAGATGACGCCTAGTTTGCATCCCACCAGAACGTCAGCGAGAGCCTCAAGGGTTTCAACGGGTATCCCCGCAACCTCATCGACGTCAAGTTCTCCGTCATTAACGAGTACACGTAAGGCTTGCAGAAGTTCATAGTCTTTGCCGGGTTCTACCTGAAGGAAGCAATCGGCTGCATCTGCTGTGCGGGTCTTGCGGACATCCACAACGATGGTTCTCCGCCTATTTTGATACATATTACAGGGCAATCCTTCTGATTCGCAATGCTCAAAACAGAAGTCCTTTTTCAAGACCAGATTAGAGGCTCTTTGAATCTTCTTCTTTGACATGTCGCCTCTTAATTTGGAAAGATATTGTGTCCATGTGCTCTTTTCGAATCTGCCATCCGAGAACATGCTGTATCGTTCTGGATGCCGTGGATGAGCAGCCCAAGGATTGCTAGCCCAGTAGATGATTAGGTCTGCACGATGCCTCATCTGTCCCAGAGTGGCTGAGGATATACCAGCATCTTGAACAGCCATGATAGAGGGACCATGACAGACAGTTGCGGTGTTATCCATTACGCCTCCAACCTCTTCCACCAATTCTACGCCTACTCGTTGTGCTTCACAGCAAGTGTTGCTCCAGCCATACAATATTGGATAGTGTGCATCAACAAGAATCTGGGCTGCCTTTTCGATAGCCTCATCCATTGTAACTTCGACTAATTCACCATTTTTTCGGATAAGAGGTTTTTTAATACGGTGATCTGAATAGTTCAGAAATTTAGCTGCGCCCATAGCGCACGCATTTTTCGCTTCAATAATGCGGTTATTATCATCAACAATTATTTCAATGTCGTCACAAAAAGTTCCGCAGACCGGACAGGTTACAGCAGGAATAACTTTCATGTTTATGCCTCCTTAAGTTGGTTAACTAGCTCCTGCATAGTTAACACTTTTTCGTCAGGTGCAGGTTCAAGTACCCCAGACATACCCTTTAATGAGGGCATACCTGATCCATGGGTCTCAGGGTCAGAGATCATGCTTGCCCAAGGACCGTAGCTAATAAAAATCATTTTGGGATGAGGACCCCTAATGGATTTTACGGCTCTCAAAACGATACTGCCAAAGTTTGTTGTAACTTTAACGTTGGCGTTTCGCCTCAAGCCGAGAGCTTTCATGTCTTCGGGGTCAATTTGGCATTGTGTTACATCTTTCTGGTATACGTCTGATAGTTTTCCCATTTCTTTTCCTCTGCCTTGGTCAATAGTGCGACCGGTTAAAACTAAGACATTCAACTTTGGCATTGTCCTCACTTTGAAAATGTTACTACAGGTAGCGACCTATTAACGTTACTGGTTTTTCTTTCCCGCTTGACATTTCATAGTAGAATGAAAATATGAAAGCTTAGAAAACAGCTTTCAGGCTTAAACGTAGAACCGTTCAGTTCTCTCTTCTCTCTTTTTTTTCGCACATACAATATTTATATATATAGAGTAAATTAAACGAGAAATAAGCCTCCGTTGACTCAAAACCAACAATGATAACTCTTTATGTAAAGAGTAAAACAATGTTGT
>SOJY01000089.1 GCA_004376385.1 Candidatus Bathyarchaeum sp. | reverse complement strand
GAGAATAGAGATTCGAAAAGGTCGTAGAAGACGAAGCCTATAATGGCTATGGGCACGCTGCCAACCGCTATGAATAATGCAAGTTTTCCTTCGTCTGTTTTGAAGTCGCGTTTAACCAAGGCTTTGATGATGTTTATGATGTCTTTTCGGAAAACTGTGAGAACGACGATTAAAGTGCCGACATGCAACATGACGCTATAGATTAGTGGAAGGTTCAATCCGAGAACTTTTTGTGTGATTACTAGGTGACCTGAACTGGATACGGGTAACCATTCTGTTAAACCCTGAATAACTGCGAGAATCAAGACTTCGATTAATGTCACCATAACTGCCATTCCGCTCTCAGATTGTTTGTTGGTTAGCTCAATGGAGAAGTAACGTGTCTTTCTATATTTAAAATACGTTAGTAACATCGTGTCTTCGTAATTTCTGAAAAAAGGCTGTTTTCAACAATGTTCTGTTATTAGTCTCCTAATATGCTCGTAGACACGTTTAGAGAACAAATTATTATCTTGCTTTGAAAAACAGAAAAAACCTAGTTTTCAACAATGAAGTATTATTAGTATACTAATATGTTCGGGGATCTGGACAACAGATTATTTTCTTGCTTGGAAAAACAGAAAAAAGCTATTTTTCATCAATCTTCTGTTATTAGTCTCCTAATATGATTGTATGGTTGTGGGTTTGGCGGTAGACTATTATTGGTGAAGATGCTGGGCTGTATTGGAGGTTTGTTGTTGAGGCGTGAGTATCCATGTTGGCCTGTTGTGGGTGTTGGGGTAGTTATTGTGGACCGTGGCAGGCTTGTTCTTGTGATGAGGGGTGCTGAGCCTGCGTTGGGTAAGTGGAGTTTTCCGGGGAGCAGTGGAGCTGGGGGAGACTGTTAGAGATGCTGCCATACGGGAAACGAAAGAGGAGTGTGGCTTGGATGTTGAGCTTGTCGAAGACACTCCAATGGATGCCTATGACATTCTAAAGTTAGACGAGGATGAGCGTCTTTGGTACCATTACGTTTTGCTCCAGTTTCTCGTTCAGCCAAAAGATGGAGCCTTGAAGCCTACCAGCGATGTGACAGACGCCAGATGGGTTCCCCTAAAAGAAGTGGAAAACTATGACCTAACGAAATCGGTTCGTTGTTTCTTTAGAAAACATCGAAACGAACTAGAAAAACATAGTTGATTATGCCACAGTTTTCATCATTATATCATTTGTTCATATTCCGTAACCGCAACTTTGTTTGCTTCAATCATCAAAAAGAGTCTATTCTAAATCTATAGCCTGAATTCATAAGTTAGTTAAATACCAACGGCAACTGTAAGCCAATATGCATTAGGAGAAATATGTGATGGAAAAATCGTTCTCTCCCCAAAACCGCAAAAAGCTCCAGAAGATGATGCTGGAAGCATTCACTAACGAAATTAGCACTCTCACCCCTGAACTTCAAAATATACTAGCGGATGACATGGTTACAGCTTTTCAGAACCGACTTGATGTCTTCCAGAGAATCCAAGCCAAAACAACCGCCTGAAATTTGACTTATCAAAACCTTTACTCCGAATCCATAAATGATATATATAAAACTGGATAAAAATAGCTCAAGAGGCGTTAACATGCGGAGATCAAAACTCGAGATGTATATCGACATCCTCAAGGTTCTGGCCCAAAGAGGCCCACTTAAGCTAACACATATTATGTACAAGGCTAATGTGAACTGTAGTGTCCTCAAGGAGTACTTGGACTTTCTCATCCAGCAAGATCTGGTTGAAGAGAAGACCGTGGGCAAGAAAAGGATAGTTTACGTCGTTTCGGAAAAAGGGTTGAAGGTTCTCAAGTACTTCAGAGAATTGAAGGTTATGTTGCCGGTCATTGAAGAGGATCAGGTTAGAGTACCTGCTTCCCTCTATTAGTGACGCCTTTTTTTCGTTTTCTTCTTTGTTTTCCTGTTCTTTTGTTCAGTTGATATGTTTTGTTCTAGTTTTTAGTGCGTGTTTGTTTAAATTAAGAATATGAACTAATATATCATAAGATTTAATAAACGTGTCAGCTACAATACTGTAGATGCGGAAAACACATCTAGGACCACAACCATGGCGGTATACCGAAAGCTTGAGGGAAAATCAATACAACTGCTAGAAAAAATAAGAGAAAACCTTGAACAGCTAAACGAAAAGATAGAAGTGATGATCGAAATACAGAAGCACGATAAACGGGGGATTCCAGAAAACCTACCTGAAGCATTGGACGTAATGACCTTACTGTCTCTCCCCGACCATCTAAGAAAAACAGCGATTAGCCTCTGCAAACTCGAAAAAGCAACAGCCAATGAAGTCTCTGAACAAACAAAACGAGCAAGAGCAGTAGAAAGTGGTTATCTGAACCAATTGGTGATAATGGGATACATGAAAAAGGAAAGGCAAGGCCGCAAGGCTTACTTCTTTGTTAATAAGGAGGATTGATACAAAATGGGAAAAATTATAGCAGTTCACTCGTATAAGGGCGGAACCGGAAAAACTGCACTTTCAGTTAACTTGGCAGCCATCTACGCCAGAAGGGGAAAAAAAGTCTGTTTGATGGACCTAGATTTTCGTGCGCCAAGCCTTCACGTCCTGTTCAAAGACTACAAGGCAGAGTATTGGCTAAACGATTACCTTAACGGTGTGTGTGAAATCGATAAAGTCTTGATCGACGCAAGCAGAGATCATGGTAACGGCGGCAAGTTAATTGTTGCGTTGGCAAATCCGTCCACCGAAGCAATCAGGGATATGACGGCGAAAGATAGGAAGTGGGAGATGAAGGCTCTAGGCAGGCTTTTGTCACTCAGGTCTTCTATTCTTAACGATGACGATTTTGATTACCTTCTTTTCGATACCAGTCCTGGACTTCAATATTCCTCCATAAACGCCATTGTTAGCGCGGACGTTGCCCTTGTAGTAACAAGTTTGGATGCTTCTGACATTAATGGTAGTCAACGGATGACCAGTGAGCTCTATGAGCTCTTCGAGAAAAAGACTGGAATCTTGGTTAACAAAGTGGTTGCAGACTATCTGTCGTCAAAAGAAGAGCAGAAGAAATTCAATAAGTACATCAAGAGCATCCACACTCTTCCAATCCTAGCAACCATTCCATGCTATTGTGAGGTGCTTCGAGCAGCAGGAGACTCCATATTCTCAGAAGAGAAACCGGACCACCCATTCACGAAGAATATAGACAAACTAGCTACAACAGTCGAAAAATTCTAACCCTTCATTTTATTTTCATATTCGAGGAGACATGAATTAGGAACTCCCTGTTCCCAAGCCCAAAAACAATTCATCACTACATCTAGAGTTTGCTGCTAACAGATCTTCTCATCTAAGCCCTTCATCTTGCGCGTCCAATGATTTCTCCGATGATTTTGGGCAGATTGTACCGTATAAATTTGACAACTGTCTCTGGAGGGTTCTGCTCTACTAAGCCGTGGAGGATAGTGTCTGCTATCATGAATGATATGCTACGATCAAATAGTGGATGGAGCAAACTGTCGATCAACAGATTGAGTTCGCCCTTTGAGTAGTGGCTTCGCCTTTTCTTCCTTTTTGAATGATGTGGCATGGTCTTCACCTAAAAAAGAGGGGGTTGGGGATTGTGGTGATTGGCATCTACCTGCTTGTTGGTGGATCAACTAGGGCTATCAGCTCTTGAATAATCTTCTTGTCCTTGCCCATTAATTCTAGGCCTGTTTTTAGCTCGACCTCAGCCTGCTTCGCCATTTCAGCCTTCTGTTCAATACTAATATCCTTGTATGACTTGCGAAGTTCACTTATCTTCTGGCCTACAAGTTTCGATCGTTCCCATGGGTCTGCTGTTCCTTCGAACTTCAATAGAAAATCTGAGGTTTGTAAGCCTCTAGCAAGGTGGGTCATCCATGCTTCGTAGTTGCCTCGACCCATAAGCGTGCCGAGGAACCATTGCTTCTCCTTGCTTGAGACGCCTGATAACCAACGCCAGCTAGCCCAGCCCGCTGTTAGCTTGTGTATGCCTTTGCCTTTTTTCGGATTTATTCGATTAGATTCACTCATTCGACGTTTCACCTCCCTTCATTTTCTCTGCTTTTTTCGACTTGGATCTGCTATAGGTTGCGCAGAATTCGTCGAACTGCTTGCACAGGTCGGTTTCCTCGCGGATCACGGGGCATGTCATTTTAGTCTGCTCATTATCGAGTCTTGAAGCCCAGACGGCACGTCTATCCTCTGGCATCTTCTTGAGCACTTCCAGTACTCTTTCGGCGTTCTTTTTGTTGCCGCAGGCTTGAAATGTCGGGATCCACTGGAACTCTCCGTTCTCGATTAGGTAGGCATGGATGGGAATGCCTTTCACCTCATAGGCTCGTTCCGTTTTCGTTTTCTCTTCTATGTTACTCAATCATACACCTCCGGGTACTTGATTCGTGAGTAAATGTGCGTAGGCTTCAGGATAATCGTCTTTACAGTATGGTTCAATAATGTCCGTTGATCTTTCTGTTGAGGCGTAGACTCCCGCGTATTCGGGGAATGTGGTTGTTCGATAAGAATGTGTATAGGATTTTTGTAGTTCCTGTAGAAGCATTTGCATCTTTGGACTTAGGAAACCTAGGACGTGGTAGAAATGGTCGTAGGCGGCTCCGAGCCTATTGTAGAGACAGAGTAGGCTGT
>SOJY01000068.1 GCA_004376385.1 Candidatus Bathyarchaeum sp. | reverse complement strand
GAAACTCCTATGATTTTGGCGATTTCCCTGTCGCTTCTCTTCGCGTTCTTCATAAGCTCAAACAGAAGCTTGAGCATTCTCTTTTTCATCATAGCTACAGATTCACAATGTGGCTAAATATAAACATTATGCACAATAGATGGTTGTAGATATGACTTAAACACATATAAAAGCGTCAAAGTTCTTATTACATCCCCGCAAGCAAACAATAACGCGCATTTTCATGCTTTAACGCCGCCATTTGCTCGGTCAAAGACAATTCAGCATTCCGAAGCTTGAAGCACCACACGGAAAAACAGGACAACGAAAAGCTACAAAGTGAACTTTTCTCCTCCCACGAGAATACGCTCCAAAGCAGAGCTGAGATTAATCAGTCCCTGATTCGTTTTCCCAGAAACAGGTATCAGCTGAAACTCCAATCCCAAACGATAAATGGCATGTATCATGTCTCTGCTGAGAAGGCGTCTCGTTCCGCTCAATTTCTCTTCAATAACAAGCTCAAGGGCTTCAGGGTCGGCAGACCAATCCACAATGCGGTTAGCCTCTTCAGGGGGAAGGAGGTCACATTTTGAAAGCACATGTAACTGTGGAAAGAAGAAGCGATTATAAACTGCAGCTGAAAGGAACATGTTCGAGACGTAGTTGAGGGGATTAAAGGAGAAAACGGCATCAAAAAGGTATACTATGGCCTTTTGCTCCTTCGTCAACTCGTTTGCTATGTAGGGTCCGCTGGCTCTAAAGGCAAATAGCTCCATTTGTCCTGGAGTGTCCACGAGGACAACATCAGACTGGAGGTCTTCGATTTCTCCTCCGATGCGTTCAGTTTCCTCCGCGATCAAATCAGCCGCTAGGACTAGGGCTCCATTGGGTCCAAGCCCATACTCATCCATAATGCGGTTAAGGGTTATGTAATCGCGGATGTCAATGTCGGGCACGTAGGGCAAATTCAAGACGCCTGGATCCAGATTTACGGTCGCCGCCTTCTGTTTTCCAACTTTGAGCCATTCGTTGAAGGAGGCTGTGAGAAGAGATTTTCCAGACCCAGCGGTTCCGATGATAAAGATTATAACCATTCAAACACCTTTGTGCGCAGGAAGTGCGTGAACTCCATATTTCCATTAGAGGATATATCTGTTGTCCGCTTTTTGAAATCTCAAGTTTCTGGTTTTGTGGGCTTGATCTTTCCGCCTTTTCCCTGAATCAGTTCCGTAAGCTGAATGAGCGCCTCGCTGACGCGGTTTCTGGCAGCATTGGCGTCTTTGGCTGTTGTGGAAAGATGAAATTCAATATAGGGAACTCTTTCAGTTCCTTTCGGGTGGGACTTTATGTAAACGCGAGGGTTGGTTTGCATCACTTTATCGATGAGAGGAGCCATCTCTGATTCCATGACGTTCGTAGAGGTTATACTTGTTTCAAAAAAGGTTACACCGCACGCAGCTTTCTTCATTACAGGAGCAACTGACTCGTCGAATATGCTCTTCATTTCAGAGGGCACTCCGGGAAGCGCGATTATGGTTACGCTTTTGTGTTTCACAGATACTGCTGGGGCGGTTCCAACGGGGTTGTGTAGAGGTTTGGCTCCTTCTGGAAGCTTAGCCATCTTTACACGAGGGGGAGTCAACTCAGCCGCATCCATCATACCTTCCTGCGCATAGCTGAGGTACTTCTCTTTAATCATCTTCAAAGCCTCTTCGTTGACGTTGGTTCTGCGTCCCAGCGCCTCAGCTAATCCTTCCAGTGTTTTGTCGTCAAAGGTGGGACCTAGCCCTCCTGTGGTTAATAGGAAACTGGGGCTTCGGTGAATCGATTCTTGTATAGCACATGATATTTCGTTGATGTTGTCGCCCACAACGGTGACGCGGCGTGTAGCTAAACCTAAGAGGGTGATTCTTTTGGTTAGCCAGTGGGCGTTTGTGTTCAGAGTTTTGCCTATGAGAAGTTCGTTTCCGATGCAGATTATTTCTACAGACCGATCCATAAGAACCCCTGAACGGGTTAATAATGAAGATTGAAGGGTAATAACTGCTTTGTTTATAGACGAAGTTCCAGTTAAAAAGCATGTTGCCTAGATAATCTTTCAAAACGTTACGTTTTTACAGATGTTATTTTTTCTTGCTGAGCCACCACTTAAGGTAATCCTTTCTCTCTTGTTGGTGCTGTTCCTCGTCGGTTTCGAATTTTGGTCTTAGCTTTTCACGTAACTCGTAAAGCTCTTGAGGAGTGAGAGAAAGTCCGCAGCTCTTGCAAACATAACGTTTCGTACGGGACCCGTAGTGTAGTTCGCCGCCGCATTCAGGACAATATCGCATGTTCTTCGCCTTTTCCCTTTTTGTTCATATGTTAGTATATAAAGGTAGATGCTTGAAAAATAGATTTCGAATTCATGCAGAAGCTGATGTGCGTCCATTTTGGCATGAAAAATCTTTTAACAACTTAAGGCACTATATTTGTTGTATATGATAATTTTTTTGGGGGAATCAGATTGACAGGAATCTTTGGAACTGGAGCACTCCTTCAGACAGACATCAATCTCATACTACAGATAGTAATGTTCCTAATCATTGTCATCGGCTTGGTTTACAAGAGCAAAAGAAAATTCAAGAGACATGGTGAATTAATGGGAATAGCAGTTATCTTGCACGTACTTTCCTTTTTACTAGTAATGGGACCTTCATTATATGAAAACTATGACTTCTTTACGACTGCAACTTCCAATGTGGGAGTACAAACAACTTGGATTCACGCAATCCCAGGAGCCATCGCAATGATATTAGGAATCGTATTGGTGGGAGCGTGGGCTCTGCGGCCATCTAATATTGCGGCGTGTAGAAGAAGGAAGAGACTAATGGACATCACGGTTCTGTTTTGGTTCATATCTTTGATCTTTGGAATAGCCACGTACATAGTCTTTTACGTTTAACGAAGATTTACAGAAGGTTAACTCCAGAACCCGATACTGTGTCTACGACAAAAAACTTAGCTTTGCATATTGACGCTTATGTTATAAAATTGGTTAATCCCGCCTCTTTCGCCAGTTCTATGGCACGGTTCCGCTCCCTTTTCGTGAGTCTCCTTCGCAGTTCAGGTATTTCGTGGCTTCTCCATTCTGGATGATACTGGAACATCAGGTTTACGCGAACCCAGTCTCCGAGGTTTTCGGCAATCCAGTTCAAGATAGGTTTTGTGCAACACTCAAGATGATTGGGCAAGACTAATACTCGGATGATGAGTTCTCCATATTTTTTGGCGTACAGGTGGTTTCTGGTGCAAGCTATCCAGTAGTCTGGAGCGTCCGAAAGTTTTTCTGCGCACTCTTTGGGTCCGTACTTGAAGTCTAGGAGATACACGTCCACGAATCCGGCAAGGATTTTGGCAGTTTCTTCGCTGTAGTAAGAGTTGGAGTTCCAAACCACGGGCACGTTCACATTAACATGTTTGAAAGTTTCAAGCCACTGCGCCAGCCACGATGTGGGGTCTCCACCTACAAGATTGACGTTTCTGCAGCCGCCTTTACGAAGAGTCTCTATTGCCTTCGCCAACTGCTGAGGTGCGTAGAGTTCTCCCGATTCGAACCATTGGGATATACTCCAGTTTTGGCAATGAAGACACCTGAGGGTGCAGCCTAAAGTGAATATGGTCCCAGAGGGAACTAGTTCAGGCTCTTCGCCAGTGTGCGGGAAGATGGTTGAAACTGCTGTTTTAGTTCCGCATCTGCAGTAACCTAATTCTCCATCAAGTCTGTTGGAGCCGCATCTACGGGTACAGAAGTAGCAATTCTTGAGGATACGATTTGCTATCTCGATTTTTAAGTCAAAAAACGATTTCTCTGGAGTATACAATTCTTCTAGGCTTTTTTGTCGGGTGTCTATCTCCGTTTCAAGGCTACAAAAATCTTCGGTGAGCTGTTCATGGAGCTTCCACAGTTTCGTGAGTGAATCGTTCTTGTTGAAGGTGGTGGACAGTTTTTTGGCGATAAGGAACTTGGCTGGCTTGTCGTCTTCCATGACGGCGAAGTATCTTGCTAAGCTGGCTCGAGCCTTTTTGTTCATAAGAACGGCTTTTGCGTCGGGTCTCCAGATTGGCCACATGAGGTTTCGTCCATTAAAAATGTGGTGAAGAGCAATTTATAGAAGTTTGGTTGAAAGTCTGGTGTCTTTGAGGGCATAATGAAAAAGTTTTGTAGCAATCGAGTTTTCGAACCAAGATTGTAGCGAGTAAGTCTATATGAATCCTCTTTTTGTTAGGTTTTATTAGGGAAAAACAACAGTTTGCTGAGTGTAAAAAGAGAGGGAAACATGCTGTTACCCAAAATTTTCCACATCTACGTCAAGCCTCCATACGACTTTGACCTGAACTGCCGCGTCTTCGGGTATGATAAGCCGATGCCAGAGGTTTATGAGGATGGCGTGTGGAGACGTGCCGTGCGGTTAGTTTCTGGCAAGCTGATTCCTGTTGCATTACGGTTCATAGGCACTGTTGAAGAGCCAAAAATCGAAGTAAAATACTTCCAGACAGTCAGTGAACAGGAAAAAAAGGAGTTAACAAAGAAGCTGGATTGGATGTTTTCATTCAGCCAAGACTTGACTGCCCTCTACGCTTTCATGGACAAAGACCCTGTTTTAAGCGATTTGAAAAGAAGATTTTATGGATTGAAGGCAGGAAGCATCGGAGCCACGGTTTTTGAGACCATCATCAAATCGATAATCCAGCAGCAGATTTCGATACGCGTAGCTTTCTCGATCACAAACAAGATAGTAACCAGATTCGGCGAACATACAGAAACAGAAGACACAATATACCATGATTTTCCGACACCCAAAAAGCTTGATGATGCAAGTCTTGAGGAAATAAGGCAGTGTGGATTAAGCTGGAGAAAAGCAGAATACATCAAAGGAATAGCCGAAAAGGTGGCGGATGGAGAATTTGATTCGGAGGGTTTAATTTTACTCTCAAACGAGCAGGTGGCGGAGACACTAACAAAGTTTCGTGGAGTAGGAACTTGGACTGCCGAGATGGTGCTGTCTGCAGGCTTAAAGAGAAACACCACTATTCCCGCAGGCGACTTGGGCATCAAAAGAACGTTTTCAAGATTCTACTCTGACGACAAGCTTCTCTCAGAGGCTGAAGTCAGAAAGATAGCTGAGAATTGGGGAGAATTCACGAAAGACATAGTCTACTACATATCCTGCACCGAAAGAGTCTAGAAAAAATCAATTTTCGTGACTCAGATAAATTCATATGCGATTTCGCTCAAGTAAACTGCGTTGTCAAAGAGGGATCACGATGAAAAAAACGTCTCAGATTTCAGGTTTCTACAAGTTAACTCCAGAAGAGAGAATACAGCACGTTAAAGATTTTGCAGATTTAACCGACCAAGAAGTAAAGATTCTCCAGTCAACCGGCGCCTTAGAGATGGAACTGGCGGATCGCATGATAGAAAATGTTGTGGGAACGTTTCCAGTACCTCTCGGAATAGCCATGAACTTTCTCATCAACAAAAAAGAGTACATGATACCCATGGCAATCGAGGAACCCTCAGTTGTTGCAGCAGCTACCTACGCCGCAAAAATGGCACGTGAAAAAGGCGGATTCTTCACCAGCAGCACGGACCCCGTCATGATTGGGCAGATACAAGCAGTGGACATCAAAGACCCCTTCGCGGCAAAAATGAAGATACTATCAGCAAAAAAGGAGATTCTACAGAAAGCAAACGATCAGGACCCTATGCTGGTTTCTGTTGGAGGAGGCGCCAAAGACCTACATGTCAAAGTAATAGACGCAAAAACGGGTCCAATGGTTATAACAGAACTTCACGTTGACTGCAGGGACGCCATGGGCGCCAATGCAGTAAACACCATGGCTGAGGCAGTTGCTCCAATAATAGAGAGAATAACGGGAGGCAGAGTGTACCTGCGGATAATTTCGAACCTTGCTGTGAAACGTTTGGCAAGAGCATGGGCGGTTATAGCGAAAGAGGCTGTGGGCGGCGAAGAGGTTGTTGATGGCATAGTAGAGGCTTACAATTTTGCTGCTGCAGACCCCTACCGAGCGGCAACACACAACAAGGGCATACTAAACGGCATAATCGGTGTCGTCATAGCCACAGGAAATGATCATCGCGCCATAGAGGCTGGAGCCCACGCCTACGCATCAAGAAATGGGCACTATGGCACCCTGTCGTATTGGGAGAAAAACAGTGACGGCGACCTAGTAGGCTCGATTGAATTGCCGATGGCGGTGGGTCTTATTGGCGGAGCAACAAAGGTGCATCCAACCGCTAAGGTTACGTTGAAGATTTTGGGCGTAAAAACAGCCAACGAACTTGGAGAAGTTATGGCTGCTGTTGGTTTGGCTCAGAACCTCGGTGCCCTGCGTGCCTTGGCGCATGAGGGTATTCAGAGGGGGCACATGTCTCTGCACGCCCGAAACGTGGCGATTACAGCCGGAGCCTCAGGACATCTGATCGACATAATTGTTGAGCGGATGGTTGAGGAGCGGAAGGTGCGGATGGACAGGGCAAAAGAACTGCTGGAAGAATACAAGAAGAAGGAAAAAATATGATAGTTGTTCCAGGTCCAGCCTCCCAGAGCTTAGGTAAGAAAATAGCTGAAAACTTGAATGCACAAATCGTTCCAGTTAATCTCAAAAACTTTCCTGACGGAGAGTATTGTCTCCGCTTCGAAGGTGACGTAACTGGCAAGGAATTAGTTGTGGTTCAGACTACTGGACCTCCACAGGACACGAATATAATGCAGCTTCTGTTGATGCTGGACACAGCTAAGGAGTTGGGGGCAAAGAAAGTAACTGCTGTGGTTCCGTACTTGGCTTTTGCGAGGCAGGATAAGCGGTTTTTGTCGGGTGAGGCGGTTAGCGCCGAAACTCTCGTTAAGCTCATCGAAGCGTGTGGAGTTGACCAGTTCATAACCGTGAATATCCACGCAGAAAACACGTTAAAGAGGTTCTCAGTTCCAACAAAGAATCTTTCTGCAATAACTTTGTTGGCGGAGCATTTCAAGGGTCGGGGATTAGATGGGGCTTTTTCGTTGTCTCCAGATAAGGGCGCAATCGGGTTAGCTGAGGAGGCTGATCGGGTTCTTGGGGGAGGATGCGGTTGGCTACGGAAGGAACGTGACCGCTATACGGGCGAGATTCAGGTGGAGAAGAAGAGCCTCAACGTACAGGGAAGGGACGTTATTGTCTTCGATGATATAATCAGCACTGGCGGAACAATAGCTAGGGCAATAAAGATGCTGAAGAGTCAAGGGGCACGAAGAGTCTACGCTGCCTGTGTGCATCCGTTGCTTATAGGCGAAGCAAAAACAAAGATCATGAAGAGCGGCGCTGAGGAGATAGTTAGCACAGACAGCATCACCAGTTCCGTGAGAACAGTCTCGCTTGCCCCATTGATTACGAAGGCATTAGCCAGATAGGTGCCAAGTACGTGGCAAAACTTTTCTTTCTGATTTCAGGCGAACATCAAACCCTTCCAGTCTCAGAAGTACAAGCTATCCTAAAGGCAGAGGGCATTGAGTACCGAATCGTGGAGAAGCTGACCCAAGTTCTGCGCCTTGAAGCAGACGCCAAAAGCGTAGAGCCAATCAAGGTTAGGTCTGCCCTGACCCGTGTTTGCTGCCAAGAAATCTTTAACTGTGAAGCTAACCTCCCCGAAATTTTGAGTAACATACGCTCTGAGGCTCTGGACGAGTTTATTGGCGATGAGAGTTTTGCTGTTAGAATTAGAAGAGTGAAAGGCATCACTCCTGAGCTTGTTCGTGTCGATCTGGAACGCAAACTCGGAGAACAGATACTAAAAAAGGTTAAGAATGCGAAAGTTAACTTGTCGAATCCACAGAAAACGTTTTTCGGGGTCCTGACAGATAACCGTTTCATTTTCGGATTAAAGACAGCCGAGATAATCCCAAAGCCCTTCTCCGAAAGAAGACCACGACGAAGACCCTTTTTTCATCCTACAGCCATGCAAGCGAAACTAGCCAGAGTTATGGTGAATTTGGCTCAGCCGAAAAGGGGCGATCTGGTGTTGGATCCGTTCTGTGGAACCGGAGGAATGCTTGTGGAGGCTGGGCTGATAGGGTGCCGCGTTGTTGGCTTCGATGCGAAACCGCACATGCTACGGGGAGGACTAAAAAACTTGAAGCATTACGGGATAGAGCTGGAAGGATTGGTAATAGCGGATGCCCGTTATCCTCCAGTAACTAAAGTGGATTGTATTGCGACAGACCCGCCTTATGGCAGATCAGCAAGCACGTTAGGGACGAACACCAGACGTATCGTTGAGGACTTTCTGTCTGCAGTTGGGGACAAACTTCCTAGAGGTGCCAAAATCTGTATGGCATCCCCCAAAACCATAACAATAGGCGATGCGGGAGAAGGGGCGGGCTTCAAGCACTTAGAGTCGCATTTTGTTTATGTGCACAGAAGCTTAACAAGAGAAATAGTTGTCTTCGAGAAAACTTGACTGTAGACACAAAAGGCGTAACCAAATAAACCAAACAGAACATACATTTATGGGAGGGAGCAGCGAGCTGACAGATTTGCAGGTAACATTTCTGGGAACCGGTGGAAGCATCCCAACGCCCCAGAGAGGATTGTCAGCTATTGCAATTCAAAGAAAAAATGAGTTGTTACTGTTTGACTGCGGAGAGGGCACCCAACGGCAGATGATTCAGGCAGGAGTGGGCTTTAATCGAAAAACAAAGGTTTTCGTCACTCACATGCACGGCGACCATGTTCTGGGGTTGCCCGGGCTTCTTCAGACCATGTCCCTGCTGGGTAGAGACAAAAAACTGGAGATTTACGGACCACAGGGAATCAAAGAGTTTGTAGAGGCGATAAGCCAAACTGTTCGTTTCTCTCTCACATTTCCTGTCCAAGTCTCTGAAATAGAGGCGGGTCTGGTTTGCGAAGAAAAAGAATACGAAGTTTACGCCATCCAGTCCAATCACATGAATCCCAGCTTAGCTTATGCTTTGTCAGAGAAGCTGCGGCCGGGAAGGTTCCACATAGAAAAAGCCAAAGAGTTAGGAGTTGCTGAAGGACCGTTATGGTCAAAGCTTCAAGGCGGCTCGTCAGTTAAGCTTCCAGACGGCAGAATCGTGGAGCCTGAGATGGTTTTGGGGCATCCCCGTCCTGGAAGGAAAATTGTGTACACCGGAGACACTGGACCCTCAGAAAATCTTGTGAAGTTAGCTGAGAACGCTGATATGTTGATTCACGAAGCCACCTTCGAAGATGAATTAAAGGAAAGAGCAATTGAGGACGGGCACTCAACTCCAAGCATGGCGGCGGAAACGGCTAAAGAGGCGGGGGTGAAGCGGCTGGTTTTGACTCATATCAGCGCAAGATACAAAGATGCAAACGTGTTGCTGGAGCAGGCAAAGAAGATTTTTGTTAACACAGAGTTGGCGGAAGACTTTCTCCGGTTAGAGTTGCCTCTTTCAGACGATTAAACGAAGAGTTCTCGGAGAAAATGTATGCTTTCTTCTATGTGGTCTGTTGATTCAATCATGATTAGGTTGCCGTAATCTGCATCTTTAACCATTTTAGCTACGTTTTTCCATTCTATGTTTCCGTATCCGATTCCCAGATGCAGGTCGTTGGCTCCATCGTTGTCGCTTACATGCATATGAACAAATTTTTTGGAGAACTGCTTTAGGAAATCTTGGATTTGATTGTTCAGGTTGGCGTGTGCTACGTCTAGCACGATTCCTATGTCGTCGTCGAGGTCGTCGTAGAACCTGTGAAAGTCGTCTACACTCTTCATGAGTGAAGGAAAAGGTTCAGGAGTGTTCTCGATGGCGACATTAACACCTTCTCTTCTGGCGACCCCCAATAAGGTGCGGACAGACTCCAGATTCTGCTGCCAATCTTTTCCTGGATAAATGTGACTGAGACCGGTTCTGGAGCCGGGATGAAGCAGCCACAAACGACAACCTAACTGCCCCGCGTAAACAATCGATTTTTCTAGTCGCTTCAAGGTTGTGCGACGCAAAACTGGGCTGGGAGCGGCGATGTTTATTCCTGCCCAAGGAGCATGTACCACAAAGTCCAGATTACGTGTTTCAGCTATTTCGTTTAGGTTTTTTACTCTTCTCTTGTTCAGGGCGTGTAATCCTTCGTCTGGTAGTTCTATATGTTTCACGTTAACTTCGCGTAGGCGTTTCAGAAGAGATGGAAAGGGCTCGCTGAGGCAGTAGAGCATTGATAAACCGATTTCTGGTTTAACCATTCTGACCACACTAAATGTTCTATCTTGAGCGTGAATGCGGTTTTCTTCGTGTTGTTTTTGTTGGTCTTGGAGCGAGCCAGCCGATTAGTTTTCGTGGGTTGTCGCATCGGATTTGTACTTTGATTGGTCCTAGAGGGGATTCTGCTGTTTGTTGGGAGAAGGATATGTGTCCTGCGTAGGCGACCTGCTTGTTCAGATAAAACGTCACTGATTTTTCGTCCATTCCGCTGCGGAATACTTTTCGGGCAGCCGCACGAATCAGTTCGCGGTTAAGCAGATTGGATAGTTTGGTGAGAGCTTCAGTTCCTTGGGTCTCTGCTATAAGTAATTGTCCCCACTTTCTGGATTTAACTTTAAACGTTATGGCTCCAAAGATGTTCTCCACTGCCTGTTTGACTTTTTCCAAGTCTTCGGTGGGATTGACGTCCACTTCCACGTGAACCACTATTTTATTCATTCCCCAGCACCTCCTTC
This sequence comes from Candidatus Bathyarchaeum sp., assembly GCA_004376385.1. Taxonomy (GTDB): domain Archaea; phylum Thermoproteota; class Bathyarchaeia; order Bathyarchaeales; family Bathyarchaeaceae; genus Bathyarchaeum. Next base: position 6,084 of record SOJY01000068.1, on the reverse strand, counting down.
AAGACCTGCATGATTTTCTGTCTCAACTGGGGTAGGGTTCCCTTGTTCACGATCACTTGGTCGGCGATGGAAATTACTGCGCCCATGCCGATTCCGAGTTCCCGCATGTCCCTTTCCATGAAGGTTTCCCAGTCCGTGGGGTCGTCGCTTCGTCTCCTTCGAAACAGACGTTGATACCTCGTTTTTGGAGCTGTGTGGATGGCTATTAGAATGAAGCTTGGAAAGTGTTTCTTGAATTCGTCTACCTCAACGAGGCTTCGGATGCCGTCGATAAAAACTATCTTTCCAGTTGCGTTCTTCAGTTTTGGGATGCATCGTTTGGCTATGGCTGCTGGTCCCTCCAACTCTCTAAGATTGAGCATGGTTTTGCCCAAGTTTTCGGGCGTTGGCTTGAGGTTTCTTCTTTTGACCTCTTCTCTTACCTCGTCTCCCATTGTCACGACAGGATAGCCTATTCTCTGAACGGTTCTTCGAAAGACACCCTTACCAGCTCCGGGCATTCCAGCTAGACCCACAACGATTTTATCCTTTATCCTAAATCCCTCTCTCCCTACCGCAACATGCTATGGGATATCATTCGGTTAAAAGTTATAAAATAGTTGTTGACAACCGAAGTTAAGCTATAACACATAATGTTATAACGAGAAAATAACTCGTGGGTAGCAAATATGCTCTCGCTTTAGACCTATGTTCATTATTCTGTTGACAGTAACGAAACTAATTTTTATCTGCCACTAACTAAAAGCAAAAAAGGATGGAGCCATAGGCAGAACGGGCATGCTCTTTTAGGGGTCTATCGGTTTGGAGTTTACACGTGCGATATTTTCTACCAGTTCATTTACTTCGTGTACAGTTATACGCTTTATCGAATTTATTGCACCATAACCTCCTTAATATTTAGATGGTAAAACTTTTGGGAAGCTGCGTGATTTAACTTGTATGAAGAGACAGCATGTATTAGAAGTAATATTTTAATTCGGAATCAGACTTAAAAACAAACTAGTGCAACAAAGCTTATCTATTCGACACACCATATATACTAGCGTAATTCACGTTTTTTCTTTAATCCACCAAAAGGGGAAGAGGCTCACAGAACCTTGAGTCGCCGTGCGCACATGCGCAAAACGTGAATGTTGGGCGTCAACTCGGTTCTGGCGCTGAGGCGTTCCAAGGAGCAGCTCCCCCTTTTGGCAATCAACCGTCCCACAGATTCGTCACCCACAAGTTCCGTTTTCTATTCGTGAGCCTCAAACGATGAAACAGCAATTCTAGGTTAGCCGATAGATTAAGTTATTAAAATGGTGCATACGAAAGAGTATAGTTGATGGATTAAGCAAATTTTACGAGAGGAGTTTTTATGTCAGGAACAATCCGAAGTTTCTTCGCCTTCGACATTGAAGACGCAGTTATAGTCCGACGACTGTCGAAGGTTCAGGGAATGCTCGCTAACACGGGCGCCGACTTGAAGCTGGTTAAGCCCCAGAACATCCACCTGACAGTCAGGTTCTTGGGAGACATACCCCAGCCCATGGTTGACTCAATCTACGAGGAAATGAAGCAGCTCTCCTTCGCTCCCTTCGAGATAGAACTCAGAGGCTTAGGCGCTTTTCCCAAGCTAAGTCATCCCCGAGTTGTCTGGGCAGGAATCAGAAAAGGATCAAACTAACTAACATACGTTTACGAGCAGCTCGAACCCCGCCTCAGAGGACTGGGCTTCAAGCCTGACACTAAAGGTTTCAGTCCCCACCTGACAATAGCCCGCGTGAGAACCGGAAGAAACAAAGCCAGACTAGCCGAGCTTGTCCGAGAACTGGAAGACTACGAGTTCGGCACCATCAAGGTTGAGTGCTTGAGACTCAAAAAGAGCGATTTGACTCCTAGAGGTCCAATTTACACGAACGTGAGAGAGGTTTGCGGAAAATAAACCTGTAACTATTGGTGGTTTGTTGTGACTTCTTCCCTTGAAGAGATACGCGCCGAAGTTCTGAAGAGAGTCAACCCCAACGAAAGCGAACGAAAAAGGGTTCTTTCATTAGCCAAAAAGTTGACAGAAAAGGTGAGAGAAGCGGCGAAAGAGAAGGGAGTGGAGGCTGAGATTCGGGTAGAGGGTTCCGTGGCTAAAAACACGTGGCTCAGAGACTGCCCCGAAATCGACGTCTTCATGCAGCTTCCAACAACAACCCCCAAAGAAGCTTTTGGAACCGTTTGCCTAGAAATCGCAAAAAAAGCCACTGAAGGATACAAGCAGATTGAAAGGTTTGCGGAGCATCCCTACCTTGAAGCTATCGTAGATAATGTTTGGGTGAATATTGTTCCCTGTTACAGGGTAAAACGGGGCGAGTGGATCAGCGCCACGGACAGGACACCATTTCACACTGACTATGTCAAGCCTCTACTGGATGAACGAATGGGAGAAGAAGTCCGGTTACTGAAACGGTTCATGAAGGGAGTGGGCGTTTACGGAGCAGAAATCAAAATTGGAGGCTTCAGCGGATACCTCTGCGAGCTCCTTGTCTTGAACTACGGCTCCTTTGTTGAAGTTTTGAGGGCTGCCGGAAACTGGAAAGAGAGAATAGTCATCGATTATGAGGGGCATTATGAAAGAAAAGAGGACACCAAGAAAATTTTTGAAGAACCTCTTGTTATGGTTGATCCAGTGGACAAGGGAAGAAACGTTGCTGCTGCGGTTAGAAAAGAAAAGTTAAACGAGTTCATCGCCGCCTCCAGAACATTCTTGGAAGCTCCAGATTTGAAGTTCTTTTACCCACCAGAAACCAAAGCCCTAGACGCCACAGAGTTAGTCAACAAAATCAACGCCCGAGGCGCCACAATCGTATTCGTCAGATTTGAGGGAGTCACGGCGGTGCCGGATGTTCTTTGGGGGCAGCTATACAGGTCTCAGAGGGCATTACGTAAGATGATTCAACAACACGACTTCACAGTTTTACGTGACGATGTCTGGAGCAACGAAAAAAACTTGAACATATTCATCTTTGAGGTTGAAAACCGTCTTCTTCCAAACATGAAGAGACATCTTGGTCCACCGCTGAGGAAGATGTTGGAGTGCGAGAACTTTTTGCGAAAACATTTGGGAGCGGACTCCACGGTTTCTGGACCGCGCGTAGATGAGGGGCGCTGGGTGGTTGATGTAAAAAGGAACCACACGGATATAGTGAATCTGCTGAAAGAAAAGTTGGGTGACGGCGGAAGGAGTGTCGGCGTAGCTGAACTTGTTTCCAAGACTGTTGCTGAGTCTATGGAGGTCTTGGTGAACGCCGAAACCTTGAAACTGTATTCCGCATACCCTGACTTCGCGAAGTTTTTGACAGAATACCTTGAAGGGAAACCAAGATGGCTTACATAAAAAGAAGCCAGAGTTTACGTTAGAGCAAAATGTTACTCAGTAGTCAATCGTTGCAGCTGCCCTTCGCACAACTGGCCCATGCAGTAGTCCAGAAGAACAGCCAATGGTTTCTCAAGATTAGTAAACGTATAGGTTCCCGTAAGGACGAGACGAAACCGGAAATAGTTTGTTGAATTTGCTTTCCAAGATTTTCCGGGAGAACTAAAGAATCAATTAAGCCATTTGATATTAAGTCATCATGGTAAACACGAGTGGGGTTCGCCCATTCTTCCCGAAACCCCAGAAGCGCCTCTCATCACAACAGAAGTCGCTATCGTACTAGCTGTTGCTGTTGTAGCAGTAATAGGCATAGTTGGCTATTTGGTAATCAAGAAACGAAAATAAACCCAAAAAATTTCCCTCCCCTTTTTTTGGGAGTAAAACATTGGAGGAATAAGGGGCTGAGAAGGCTCAAGCATAGGGAACTAGCCAAAAACAAGTAATAGATTAAGAATTCACTTGTTCATTCCTCAATTGCCCATGCAAGAGCCTCAGCAAACCTCTCTTTTCCTTTTTGATCAGCTACAATCCAACTCTAGAAAGGATGTTGCCGTACATGAAGACAGAGATTTGAACCAGTCTCCAGTTGGAGGAATCCCCGCAGCGCCTCCAGTCTCAAGTCAGAAATTCCGCACACAGCGCGTGTTGCACATTACTTGAGGGACGAAAACAAAATTTGTGTTCCACATTTTTTGCAGCGTAAACTGTCACCTTTCAAAAACCGCAGCAAGTAAGGTGTTAACCGTCCACAGTTTCGGCATTTGGCAAACTTGAACTGTTTTTCATCTCTTGCGGTTATAGCGTCATGTAATGCGGTGAAGATGTTGCAGCTAGGATTTGCGTAAGTTCATATGGAAACCACGTTGTTAACTTTGAGTGGGTCTTCAATTGGGTTGTTGAAGCGTAGGCGGTTCATTCCAAATTCGTTAAGTCTATTGCATATTTGGTATAGTGATTCTTCTACGCCAGTTAACAGACTGATTCCTTCTGCTGTTAAGGAGTAGACTTTTCTTGGGCGGTCATGGGTTAGGTCCCATTCGCTTTTGATGTTGCCTTTCTTTTCAAGCTCGTTGAGGAGGGGGTATACTGTGCTTGGACCGAAATAGACTCCGAATTTTTGTCGAATACTTGTGATGATTCCATACCCATGTGTGGATTTTTCTTTCAACAGTCCTAGGACAACTAGGTCAAGGAGTCCTCTAACGAGTTTGATTTCAGCTTTTCTTATTGTTTGCGGGTTCATTTTTTTATCTTCCTGTTGTAGTTAAGGTCTACATTCATACAATATGTCCATTTCAAGACATATTATAGTTTTTATAACACTTCAAACCCCGATTTAAAGGTAAATGTGACAGCAGATAATATCAAAGCATATTCCAACACCAAATAATAATCCATAAACCGCAAACAATCAACAAAAAAACAACAACAATGACAACTTGATACAAAAAATGAACAGTCAATACTTATGACCAGTCAACAATCAACCTGTAGAACACAACAATAAAAAACACAACAAAACTTCACATTTCAACTCCTAAAACGAGGCGCACCACAAACACAACTGACAAACAAAACAGGTTTTCATCAGCAAATCAAGAAAATGTAATGGTGGGCCTGGAGAGATTTGAACTCTCGACCTTTCGGTTATCAGCCGAACGCTCCAGCCAAACTGAGCTACAAGCCCATAGACACACAATAAAATAATACGTTTATTAAAGGATTTTTCTCCGCCACACTCAAAACAGGCTAACCATCAGCCACGAACTGAGAAATTCGCAAGACTCGAAAAGGGTGAACCTCCGCTATCCTTTAATCAGTATTCCACAATCTATTCTCGATAAGGGCCCGTAGCCTAGTTTGGATAAGGCGTCGAGTCGCCTGAAACGGGTGACGCGCAAGCCTTCGGAGCCGAAGACCCAGGGTTCAAATCCCTGCGGGCCCGCCAACCACACAAACATTTAACTATAAAAATAGGTCATCCGAAATAAATTCTGAAATTTGTAGCCGTCTTGTTTAGAATCGAGTCCACAAAAGATATATTGCTGGAGCATTTTGTGTTCGCACGAAGAACAATTAAGATGGTTGATAGTATGAAAACGGACTCGCTGCCAGTTGAATTAAGATACTGGCCAATAAAACGGTATATGGACACGTACAAAAAATCCTTGGATGATATAGAAGAATTTTGGGAGCAAGAAGCAAGAAAACTTGATTGGTTCAGCACATGGGACCGGGTGCTCGACTGGGATCTACCCTTCGCAAAATGGTTCCCCGGCGGCATGCTAAACGCATCTTACCTTTGTGTTGACAAGCACCTGAAGAACTGGAGAAGAAACAAGGTAGCCATATACTGGGTGGGCGAAAACGGCGAAGAAAAAACGTTAAGCTACTTGCAACTACACAAAGAAGTGAACAAGTTAGCGGCTGCCCTCAAAAAAATGGGCGTAAAAGATGGAGACCGCATAGCATTTTACTTACCCATGATAGTTGAACTACCCATAGCCATGTTGGCATGTGCCAGAATAGGCGCGATACACACGGTCATATTTTCAGGATTCAGTGCACAATCTCTCGCAGACCGAATAAACCACACTGAAGCTAATGTTCTCATAACAGCAGACGGAGGCTTCAGAAGAGGAAAAATCATCAAACTAAAAGATATAGTTGACGAAGCAGTG
>SOJY01000107.1 GCA_004376385.1 Candidatus Bathyarchaeum sp. | reverse complement strand
TATGTCGCATGCGAGACCGTTTTAAAGGATGCCCTAAAACGGTTATATCCCAATTTTTCTTTGCCGTCTATCTTGCTTGAGGTTCCGCCTAACCTCGAGTTCGGAGAGCTGGCAGCTTCTGTATGCTTTGAGCTTGCTAAGCACGCAAAAAAGAAGCCCCGAACCATTGCGGAAGAAATTGTGCAATCAATAGACGTTTCTGCACTTCCGTTGATTGAGTCCGTTCAGGCGGCTGGGGCAGGCTACGTCAATTTTCGCGTTAACTCCGAAACGTTTTCTCGTTTAACTCTTGAATCCGCCAGAGCCCTTGATGCTGAGTATGGTTACGTTAAAACTTCTGAGCCAAAAAAGATACTGCTTGAGCACACCAGCGTTAATCCTGTTCATCCCATTCACATTGGACAGGCAAGGAATCCAATGCTGGGCGATGCCATAGCTCACATCTTAACAGAACATGGGCACAGGGTCTCAAGCCATTATTACGTGGATGATGTTGGTCGCCAGAGCGCCGTCATAGCGTATGGTTATCTGAAGCTTGGGAAGCCAAAACCAAAAGGTAAGCCTGACCTTTTCATAGGCGGAGTCTACGCGGTTACAAGCTGTATCCTGGAGGTTCAGCGTCTCAAAAAAGCGGTTGCGTCAGCAAAGAATCTTAAGGATGAAGAGGTTTCGAAGCTAAAGAGGGAACTGGATGAGTGGACCTCAGTTTCGGCAGACATGGAAAAACGGTTCCCCGAACTCTTCACTCGCCTTTTTGATGCAATAAGCAGGGACAGCGACCCTGAAGAACAGGTGAGCAAACTGATACGCGGATATGAAGCTGGTGAAGAAGGAGCAAAGAAGTTACTACGTGAGGTCTGTGAACTGTGTCTCAGGGGCTTCAGGGAAACCCTCGGCAAGATAGAAATCGGTATTGATTCTTGGGATTGGGAGAGCGACTTGATCTGGAACGGCGACGTCAACCGTGCTCTCGACGAACTGAAGGCAACACCCTACGTTTTTGAGTCGGATGGAGTTCTGGAATTTGACGCCGAAAAAGTTGCTCAGGACCTTGACCTCAAAAAGACCTTAGGCATAAGCAACGACCATGAGCTTTCTTCCTTGACTCTTGTGAGGGCTGACGGAACCAGCCTATACACAACCCGAGATATTGCATATCATCTGTGGAAGTTTCAGAGAGCCGAACGAGTCATCAACGTGATTGGCATGGAACAGACCCTTCCCCAACTGCAGCTGAAACTCGCCTTGAGCGCTCTTGGTCACGTCGATTACATAACGAAACTGACTCACTTTGCCTACAGTCTAGTTCGCCTTCCGGGGCACCGTATGTCAAGCCGCAGAGGTCGCTACATCACCCTCGACGAGGTTATGGATGGAGCCGCTGAGAGAGCCTACGCAGAAGTTTCGAAACGTTCTCCCAATCTGTCTGACGAAGAGAAAAAGCAGATTTCACTGTTTGTGGGAAAAGGAGCCGTCAAATACGCGCTGATAGCAGTGGACCCAACCAAACCTGTAGTCTTCACTTGGGACCGAGTGCTGGACTTTGAGAAAAACAGTGCTCCCTACATCCAGTACTCCCACGCTAGAGCCAGCAGCATACTACGTAAAGCATCTAGAGCGCCTGAAAACGCTGATTTCTCCCTTTTGACTGACCCCATGGAACGGGACATAGTTTTGACGTTAGCTCGTTTTCCTGAAGTTTTCTTGGATGCTGCAGAGAATCTAAGACCAAACGCAATAGCAGACTATGTCAACACGTTAGCTGACAAGTTCAACAGGTTCTACACGAAACTGCCCGTCATAAAAGCGGAGTCAGTTGGGCTCAGCGACGCCCGTCTCGCCCTTGTGGATGCTACCCGAATAGTTTTCCGAAATGCTCTAAAACTTCTTGGAATAGAGGCTCCGGAGAGAATGTAGCCTCTTAGTTTTGTTGTGAAGAGGGATCGCTTGTATCTGCAAGGTTTTGATTCTGGGAGAGAGTTGCTCAAGTGGATAGCGATTATAACGATGACTGTAGACCATATTGGAGTGGTTCTGTATCCTGAGTTTAATGTTCTGCGTTTTATTGGTCGGCTCTCTTTTCCATTATTTGCTTATCTGCTAATATTGGGGATGGAAAGCACGAGAAATATTCGATACTATTTCACTAGACTTTTCATCTTCGCCTTGATCTCTCAAGTGCCCTTTTTCTTAGCCATAGATTATGGACCCTTTGAGTCACTCAACATTTTCTTCACTCTCTCTTTTGGTCTTCTGTTCATCTATTTTTTCAAAAAAGGTTCAGCGTTTGCGTTTGTTCCCGTGGTTGCTTCCTTCGTTCTACCTTTTGATTACGGAATCTATGGAATAGCTATGATGGGCTGCATGTACATCCTGAAGGAGAACACGAAGTTCGGTGTTGCTTCGTTGGTCCTGCTCAACACGCTGTTCCTAGTGCCATTGAATAGCCAGTTTCTTTCTATCGCTGCAATACCGTTTATCGTTCTTCACAAAAACGGGTCACTAAATATAACCAGAGAATCTAGTGAAAGATTTGCAATTCCTCTGTGGAGAAAATACTTCTTCTACGTCTACTACCCTCTCCACCTAGCCCTGCTTTACATAATAAAACTATATTTCTTCTAACAAGACATCAGTAACTAGAAGCCTCTGACGACTCCGAGAACAAAACAAGTTAGCTACTCAAAAATCTACCTTTATTAACAACCAAAAGAGTTTATGGCTCTAAAAGCGGGACTTCAGCATGATCAGCATTCCCTTATTCTTCGTGCTCCTGATGCTGGGATTTATTGTAGGCTTACCTGCATCTATGTGTGGTCTCGGAGGCGGATTCATTCTAGTTCCCACCCTGATTCTAGTTTTTAATTTACCCCCTCAAAGTGCCATTGCCATAAGCCTAGTAGCGATGTGCGGTACAACCATCTCAGCTTCCATCGGCTACATTAAGCAAAAGAGAGTCGACTACAAACTTGCCTTACTTTATGACGTATTCGATATTCCCGGCGTAATCGTTGGCGCGTACCTAACAACTATTCTCCCCAAGAACCTGCTGATCGGTATATGCGGCTTTTTTATTCTTTTTCTTTCTTTGTTTATGTTGAGAAACCTGAGAAAAAGAAGTTTTTCAACGAAAAATAAGGAATCGGACATGACGGGTAACGGGTGGGGAAGGAAAGTAAGCGATTCTATGAACAAAGTGTTTGAGTACAAGATACGCAGACCAGGTCTAATAATGGTAAGCAGTTTACTGAGCGGTCTTGTCACTGGCTTAGCTGGGTTAGGTGGGGGAATCACAGACACCACAACCATGATGTTGCTTGGTGTACCTGCTCACATAGCTGTTGCAAGTTCCGAATTTGCTATGGCTCTAACCAATGGAGCAGGCGTAATAACTCATGGCTTTTTCCAGAATATTTCCATCGAATATGCCATTCCCATCACAATCGGCACAATCATTGGTGCACAAGTTGGAGTTTTGCTTGCTAAACGAACAAACCAGAAAACTTTGAAGCTGATCTTATCTGCAGTTGCTCTTCTTTTCAGTATTAGACTGATCTTGGACGTCTTGTTGTCATAACAGCGCCGAGTTTTTTACGTGTGCATATTATGGGCACGAATGTAAGTGAGAATGAAAGTTGGTGTATGGTTGTTAAATTTTGTTTTTCTGTGGTTACAAAATTAACGTATCCTTTTTATGTTGTCCCTAGTTTATTCATTGTATAAAAAAGGGATTAATGAATGACCATTATCATAGATGATGCAGGAACTGGTGACCTGCTTTTTGGTGCTGTTATCGGCGCATTCCGTAATTCAACCAGAGAATTCCGATACGAAATTATTGACGTAAAATATTTTAAAGCAGGACCTTTTTCACGGAAGGCATACCTGAAGCAAGCCTCAAAGATTGTTTCTAAGATACTTGCTGAAATGAAACCAAAGCCAGATGAAGAAGTTCACATTTGCAGGGGCTATATCTTTGATGATGTCATCGAGAAACTGAAACAAAAATATGGTGAAGACCGAATTCATCGAGTTAAAGTTACTGGGGAAGCACAAGATCTTACAGAAGTTGCTTACCTTGATGAGCTACGGAATTTGGGTTACGAGCCTCTTGAAGAAAGAGACAACAGAAGGGCAAAAAGCTTTTTTCACATGATGAATTGGCTGAAGAGAAACCCTGGTATGCTGAAATACGCAAAAACTGGTTGGCCACGATTACAAAGATACAAATTATTCAGATCAAAAAATAAACACAATTAACTCTTGTGTCTTCAGGAGATCTCCAATAGAGAAGTGAACAGCACATTTACCAAAATGTTTTCAGGGACAGGCGCGGCGGAGAGGTTGTTTGCCGGACCTCCCGAGAAGAATTAATGGATTTGTTCAAATCAGATGAGGGGGTGCCTGTTCATCTGGTTCCTGCCGTGGAGAAGGGCTTGGCGTTGTATGACACTCGAGGAAGAGGCACATCCATTTAGAAGCTAAGTTGCGCTCGTGCCCTCACAATTATGCTTTATACTTCTTATCAGATAGAATTTGAGCATGAAGTCTATATTTTCAGGAAAAGACATGGGTTTTGGTCAACCTAGAAACACGACGAGGGGCACTCGTATTCCCCAATATTTTGTCTTCACCGAAATTGAACTTTTCTCGCTTGTATTTTGTGTGATACTGGA
>SOJY01000178.1 GCA_004376385.1 Candidatus Bathyarchaeum sp. | reverse complement strand
GGCAGTTTGTTTAGATTTGCCCTTCCAGCGTCAGCCATTTTTTTGTGGAGTTTATCAGGTTTTTGCAGTCGTTTAGGGTGAAGTCGTATTCGTCGGTTTCTGGTGCGTATTGCTTGAGGCTAGCAGAGTAGTTTTTGAGCAGTCTCATGTTATACTCTAGAATTTCCAAATCGTGAAGAGCATCTGATTTCTTTTTCTCTTTGTTGATTATTTCTAGAGTTTCTGTGGCAAAAGACTCCATGGTAGTGGGGTCCAGTTTCTCCAGCTTGGTTCTATTTCCCATATAGAGGTCGGCAACTTTTGTTTTGAAGTCCATTGAAAGCGTAGTCACTTTAAAAACTTCCAGTAGTGTAACCTAAAGTTGTCTTTGAGGTTTCTTATATCATGTTTCCTTACAGTCTAAGGATATTGTTGGTTCTGCCCGTGGGTTGTGCCAAAAAGCGGAAGGTTAATTTCCTCCCTTTTGTGTTTATGTCGCATACTCTTTGATAGAGAAATGAATGTCTCCTAATTCCTGAGTAAAATAGAGGCGCCTGATAGCAGATGCTGATTCGAGAAGTAATCTTGGAAAACTTCATGTCCTACGAATATGCGAGGATACCCTTCAAAAAGGGCGTCAACGTAGTCTGCGGTCCTAACGGCTCAGGCAAATCCTCTATACTCCTAGGAATCTCGGTGGCTCTTGGACAATCATATACTGAACGCTCCAAACGACTAAGCGACCTAATCAGATACGGAAAAGACGAAGCACGGGTCACCCTAGTTCTGGACAACTCCCCACGAGATGGACGAAGACCAGTTTCCAGAATAAAAAAGGACCAAATCTTTTTAACAAGAAATTTGAGGCGGGACGGAAAATACTGGTTCGAACTGCAAAACACCGCCGCAAACAAGGTAGAAGTTAATCGGCTTCTCGCCAAGTTTGAAGTTGACCCCGAAAACATGCTCATCATCATGCACCAGAACATGGTTAACCAATTCAGTGTGCTATCCTCTCAAGAAAAACTGAGAATGGTCGAAGCGGCAGTGGGTTTCGAATCTTACCGAAAAAATGTTTCGGCAGCCCAAAAGAAGCTGAGCCGCATCTTGAGCCAAGGAGACTCGGTTGGAAAGCTTCTGGAGTCAGCCCAGCAGACCCTCACCTACTGGCGAGAACAGTATGATCGATATCAACAGAAGAAACAGCTTATCATAAAAAGACGGTTTCTTGAACGAGAGCTAGCATGGGCTGAAGTGTTGAAACAAGAAAATTTTGTCGCCAAACTGAAGGAACAGAACCAAGAGAGACAGAACCGAATCTCAAAAATCGAAAACGAGACCGAAACCATAAACGAGCAACTGGAAGAGCTCCAGAACAGACTTAAACAGGCTAGGGCGGCATGGAGGAGACACTTCGAAGACAGGCTTGCGCTGGAACGTGAACTGGCTAAACTTGAGTTAACCGCCTCAACAGCCGATCAAGCCTTGAAAGAGACAGAATCTTGGACCGGAGATCACCGTAACGATATGGAAAAAGTCTTAGACAACATCAACACTCTTGAAACAGCTATCCGCGAAAAAACAAACCCCGTAGACCTAAGACCACAACTTAACGAAATCAAAGCAAGCTACTATGCTCTGGAAGACGCTTGGACACAACGCTTCAACCTGAGAAGCGCAAGCCTGAAAAAGTCTGTCGAAAGCTCTAATGAGCAACTCAAGAAATTAGGTCTCCAGATTTCAGACATCAAGGGTAAGGCAGATTCTCTCGATCTTAAGATCGAAAGCATCACCAACAACGTAGTTGACCGCAAGATTAGCCTAGCCCTGTTACGGTATCAAAAGGAAAGCCTCACAAAAACCATGAAGCGCTTAGACAAGGAGCTTCAACAAGCCCTAGCCGATCTTGACGAATACGTGAAACGGGCTGAGAATGTAGGGCAAAGAATTGTGCCCATGAAAAACACAATGGACATTCTGGAAGAGCTTCGGTTAACTGACGGGCACCTCGCTGCGTTGGCAGACGTTTCAGAAGACATAGAACGCATGTACGAATCCTACTCGAAACTGTATTTGGAACTCAAAGAGAAAGCCCGCTTGGTTGCAGAAAACCGCGAAAAAGCCCTAGAGGAAGTGAACGCAAGAATGGAAACTTGGAGAAACATAATTCACAATCTTCTAGACCAAGTTAACGTCAAATACCGGAAGATTCTCTCCGAAGCCTACGCGGTTGGCGAAGTCAAGCTAACAAACGAGCAGGACCTTGAAGAGGCTGGTCTTGAAATTTTTGTGGGCTTCAAGGGAGGAAACCCGGTTCCTCTTAACGCTTATACGCAGAGTGGGGGCGAAAGAAGCATCGCAACCATAACTTTTCTTCTAGCGTTGCAGCAGCATGTTCATTCTCCTTTCAGAGCCATTGACGAATATGACGTTCACATGGACCCAAAAAACAGGGAAATCATAGCAAACCTTCTCGTCTCCTCAGTTACAGGTTTAGATTCTCAATACTTGGCTATCACGCCCAGCCAGCTTACGTTCACCGGAAAGGGTGTTCACCTAATAACTGTCCAGAACGTGGAAGGAGCCTCGCTCATCAAAGAGGTGACCTGATTGTCCAATAAAGAGAAAAAACTAAACAGTGAACGCATTCAACGCGTCATCGAATTATGCAACTCCGTTGACGAGCGAGGGGTAGATCCGTTTGCCGTGGACGTGGACGACATAATAGCAACGCTTCAAAAGTATTTCCATGAGTGGGAATCTCCGGAAGAACTGGCTCTGGATGCAGAGGCTGTTCAATGCCTCGCCTCAGTAATACAGAATCAGGGAGACTGGGTGAAACACAGATCAACCTCCCTCTACACTGACCCCTTCCTGCTTGAAGAGAAGATTCAGAGATTGGACAAAGAAGAGCTTGCCACGCTTTTTGCGAAGGTTTGGAATCCAATCATTGAGATGGAGCAACTTTCAATTCCCCGCCTAGCTGAAGCCCTGAAATACTGGCGAGACCTCGTTCCGATAAGCGAACGATGGCAAAGAGATGGTCCCATGCAGGTGGAGGCTGGAGCTACTACACGGGAAGAACTTGTCCGGCTGAAAATCTTAGCCGAGAAAACCTTCATGGAAGAACTGGAAACGTTCTGGAAAGAACTCAAGCAAAAGGTGGGCGAAGACGAGAAAATCCTATACTGGGACTTTGTTGGCGCCGACACATACCAAGAAACGTTGGACAGAGCTTACATGACGAGTTTTCTGGTAACTTACGGTTATGCGACATTGGAGTTGCATCCTTTAGAAGAGGAGGTTTTCATCAAATCCTTCACGAAACTGCGGTCAGAGCTGGTGGATAAGCGGATGGTTTCTGTTCCGATCTCGGTAAGCTTTGATGAGTGGATGAACTGGAAGGAGATGCGACAATGACGAGGAAAGCTTACTATGCTCGGAAGATCAAGAGGGCAACGCAGCTGCTGTTTTATAAGCGTCACATGAAGCCGGGAGTGAAGGGATGGGAACTAAAGAACGCGTTGGGTTCTGATTACCCTAAAATCCTCAAAGTGCTGGATAATCATCTGGAAAAGCTAGATCTACAGGTGAAGACAGTTTTTGAGGGAGAAGAACCTGCTGAAAAGCCGACCCTTGAAGAGCTGAATAAGGCTCGTTTCTATGTTACGGTTAGGGGCGGTTTTCCGTCTAGGGATGCTAAGATGATGGGCTGGAGAATAGATGATATTGCAGGTTTGGCTACGGCTATCTCCTACATTATCTCGAAGAAGGGGAAGGCTCCCCGAGACGAAGTGGAGGACCTGCTTCGAACTAAACTTCCGGGCTGGAGAGTTGAAATGAACATGAACCGTTACATCAAGTCTGGATACTTAGGTGAGGATGAGCACAATCAGCTTTACTTAGATTGGAGAACCCGAGCAGAAGTCGACCAGAAAGCACTTGTCGAACTGCTCTTACTAAAATAAGAATGTGTTTTACAACAGTTGGTTAGTGGGCTTGTGAAATATTATGCAGCCTCTTTTTCCTAACTGCTAATGCGAATGCTGTGGCAGCCAAGAATAGCGGCAGAATTATCCATGATGGAAACTCTGGAATAACAACTTCTGGAAGAACAGTGGGCTCCATCAATGGATTATCATCAAAGTATTGGGCACTACCCCAACTTCCATAGCAATGAGGAGTATCTCCTATACCATCGCCATTAGAGTCTATACCCGTATAGTTACTCCAATAGTTACCGTCAAAAATGTTTTCTTTACCATGAAAATAAAATAAAACAGAAGCTATTGTAATGTTATTTCCATAGAACATATTATTGCTTGAACCAAAAAAGACTACAATATTAGTGCTTTTTATGGTGTTGAATACGACGTTGTTAAAGGAGCTATCCCAAATTGAGAAGGCAGATTCACAATCTTCAATATAGTTGCCAAAGAAGGTGTTGTTGTTAGAAGAGTATCCTAAATGTATTGCTTCAGAAAAATTGGTAATCTGAAGATTTATGACAGTTACGTTGCTCCTTCTCGGCACGTATATTCCCCAATTCTCTTCTGCTTCGGGATCAGCCCAATCTGCCTTTCCGTTGAGTGTATACCCAGCTCCGTCAATTATAATGTCATCAGCGTGAACCTCGATGCTTCCGTCAATATCATCAATAAACGTGTAAGTTATTCCATCACTTTCAATTTTATCAGTTC
>SOJY01000076.1 GCA_004376385.1 Candidatus Bathyarchaeum sp. | reverse complement strand
AAAGAAGACGGGTCGTCAGGTTGCCCAGAAACTTTCGGATACTTGGCTAACCGACCAAAAGACGTTCCCATCCCTCAAGGGTGCTTGACCTGCCCAAAAATGGTGGACTGTATACTAAGCCCAAGAGAAGACTAAACAAGCAAAAAATTTTTCTAGCAACCCACGTTTTTTAGTAAAAACTTAGAACAATTCACGTAAACGGAAAACAGTTAGATTTAGGCACAAAACTTTCAAGAACAGTTTAAAAGCTTCTACATGAAACAGTTTCATTCGGTCGGAGAAACTGAAATTGTCTGAGGCGCCGCTTATCCAGTCTAAGGCTAATGTGACTAAGTTGGGTGCAGTTCTTTTAGGGAAGCACGTTGCATGCGACGCCTACGAAGAGTCTAGACCCATAAGAGTTGTTACTCACGCCCACGCTGACCACATGGTTGGGCTGGGAAAGAGCTTAAAGAACTGTGAAGTATCAGTGATGACTCCAGCTACGAGGGACCTGATAGATGCCCTGAAGGGTCCCCGCTGGTTAGCTAGAGGAACCGTGAAAACTCTCGATTACGGGGAACCCTTGACTTACGAGGATGAGACCCTGACTTTACATTATGCAGACCACATTTTGGGAACCGCTCAGGCGCTTGTCGAGGATAAGGAACAAACGCGGATACTATACACTAGCGACTTCAGATTTTCCCGAACACCATTCGTGGAAGCAGACATACTAGTTATGGAGGCAACTTACGGTGATCCTGTTCGCGTTAGACCCTTTAGCATGATGGTTGAAGGCATGCTTGTTTCTATGGTGGAACAGGGTTTGAAACAGGGACCAGTCTACGTTTTTGGGTATCACGGTAAGCTCCAGAAAATGATGCGAATACTGTACGAGGCAAAAATAAAGACGCCCTTTATTGTTCCAGAACAGATTTTCAGGGTTTCAAAGGTTTGTGAACGGCACGGAATGAAGCTTGGTAAACAGCTTCTTCCATTTGACGGTGAAGAGGCTCAATCAATGCTGACTCAAAATGAACCGTCCGTCATCTTTTACCACTCGTATTCTCGAAAAAAAGTTGAAGGCGAAGCTTTGCAGATTCATGCGAGTGGCTGGGAGTTCAGGAAGCCGTGCCGAAGGGTTGGAACAAACAAGTATGTGGTTGCTTTGAGTGACCACTCTGACTTTAATGAGCTGCTAGAATATGTGGAACGATGCAATCCAAGACTGGTCATAACCGACAAGCACAGGTCCGAGGCAGCCAACATCTTCGCCAAAGAAATCGAAAAACGACTAAAAATCCCCGCCAAAGCCGCTCCAATCTAGCAAAATATTAAAAAAATTCATGTGTGAACGTTTTAGATTCTGTAGTTAATTGTAGAATCAACCATTAGATTACTGGAAGAATGCGGTTACCCAAATTCTTATTATCTTGTCTACCTGAAACTGTGCTGTGGAAGTATCAGGTATGGAAGGTCCAACGATTAAGGGTGAACCCTTCAAAGAAATCATCATAATGGAGCGAACACAATTCAAAACTGTGGATGATCTGGCACGTTTCGCAAACATTGCAGTGGGCGGAAAAACAACTGGAATATACTGGGCAAATGGGGTTGTCTTCATTTACTATCCATTACCCACATCAACCGAAATCGCCGCAAAAGCACTCATCGAAGAAAAGAAAGTTTACTGGGCATTCGTAAGTTACGCCCTTATGCCAGAATACCGGCTGATAATAGAGACGAAAGAGAGAATCATGGTGCCCGTTGTCGACATGTCCACCAGCAACCTGTTTCGAAAGGTTGCTCAATGGCTAAAAGAACAGCCTTAAACTTTCTTTGCCCAACTGTTCCTTCGCATCTCAAGACATGTTCTTTCGTTTCATAAACGACTCAAAGTACTGATCAAACTGTCCACACTTCTTCAAGTACATGCCATAGTTAACAAGGGCAGCCATACCACGAGCCGCATCCTCAGGAGAAAAGTAGGCAGGAATCCCAAGCTTATCAAATCTTGAACGTATATGCAGAGCCATTTCAGTTTCGCCCACATCACAAGCAACAACCGACTTGGTGTATTTCTTACTCAGTTCTGCCACGCGGTCAACAAAATCCTCCTGAAGAGCTGGAAGATGATGCAAACCCAAAACGATGATGCCATCGATTTCGGGGTCCTCAAAAAGAATCCGTGTACCCTCCTCAAACATTTCAGAAGTCACAGAGCCAGTGAGGTCAACAGGATTCAAGTTAGTTGCAAAACGCGGAATCTTTCCTTCCTGCTTAAGCTTCTCAAATTTTGCTATAGTTTCTTCAGAAAACTTCTTCACGTTAAGTCCCTGAGCCACACACTCGTCAACAGCCATGATTCCAGGTCCACCCGCATCCGTTATTATTGCAACATTTTTCCCGGCAACAGGAGGCTGAAAAGCCAAAGCTTTACCCATATCAAAAAACTCTTCAAGGTCATTCGCCCTTAAAACGCCAACCTGTTTGAAGGCACTGGAATAGATTTTGTCAGAACCAGCAATTGATCCTGTGTGGGACGCAGCTGCGCGGGCTCCCGCCTCTGACCGTCCCACTTTCAAAGCAACAATAGGCTTCTTTGGAGTAACTTTTCGGGCAACTTCCATGAACTCTCTTCCATTGTCTATGCTCTCAGCGTAGAAGAGAATAACCTGCGTTTTGGGATCATGCAAAAGGTAAGCGAGCATCTCCGACGCAGTAACGTCCGCCTTGTTTCCAAAGCTTACAAACTTGCTTACACCCATCTGTTTACCAGACAGGTAGTCTAAGGCGGCAGCGCCGAAGGCGCCACTCTGAGTTACTATGGCTATGGGACCTGCCATTGGTCTGGGTGTGGCAACAACTTCATCTCCTGTAATGAGGGTTTTTGTTTCGGGAAGAAACAGCATGTCAACGCCAGTTTTGGAGTCGTAGACGCCTAGGCAGTTGGGACCGAGAACACGAATTCCAGCCTTTTTGGCGATCGCGGTTACCTCTTCTTCTAGTTTGTGGTTTCCAACCTCACTAAATCCAGAGCTGATTATTGCAACAGCTTTCACTCCCTTTTTGGCGATTTCCTGCATAACCTTTGGAACGATTTTGGCTGGAACCACTATAACGGCTAAATCAACCTCGTCGTTTATGTCCAGAATTGAGGGGTAACAGGGGAAGCCTTGGATGGTTTTTTCGTTGGGGTTAACTGGGTACAGTTTTGCTTTGAAGAGGTTTCTTTGCTTGTTGATGACGAAGTTTTTGAAGATAACGTGCCCTGCTTTCATGGTTCTGCGAGAGGCACCTATTACTGCAACTGCTTTCGGCTCAAAGAAAGTATGCATCTGCTCCACGATCGAGTCCATTTTTCTATGCTCCTTAACACGTGACTTTGAGGTCACTGAGTCATTTGCGTTTTGGGTCTTATAATTACTATGGGACGGTGTTTCACGCTGTCAAGCATTTTCCAAGTTACGTCAGTTAGGTTAACGTTGAAAGTTTTAGCCATATCCCAAACGGTTCGACCTGCTCCAGTTCCCCGTGTTCGATTAGCTATTCTAGCAATCTCGAGGGCTTCCTCGGTTGTTATCTGAGGTCCAGATATTGCCAAGGGAGTGGCTCTTTTCTTTAATTTAAGAGACCTGCCAGCCACATATGCTAGGACGCCTCCACGAGAATGTATTCCTTTTATGGGTTTTGGGCGAGGAGTAAAATGGAATCCCTTACTGGAATACGTTTTGTCTGTGTCCACGATAGCAACGGTTACACGTTTTCCAAGTTCAGTTTCTATTCGCTCCCGCAGTTCATGGGCAATCTCTTGCGCGTTTTCCAATGGAAGACACACATAGGAGTGGGGAAGGTTGCTTCCGTCGATGGCGCCCTCTGACCCATGCATCAGGGCTTGCAAAAAACCGCTTTGCTGTAAGGCTAGCTGCTTGTGAAGGCTTCCCTCTTCAGGTGGGTATGAACGAAGAAACGTTATGGTTTTCTTTCTCAGGTGGCATATGGGTCCCAGAATGTATGGCCATACAAGTCGCATCCAGTATTTGGCTATGAACTGTGCAAGCCTGCTTGGTTCAACACTTTTTTCGTCAATTAGGTTGCCCAGTGCTGTGGAGACTGCTTTTTCAGAGACGGTTACAAAATCGCCGTTCTCTACTATGTTTTCTATGGTTTGGATTAGCTGTGTGATGTAATCGTCTCTGGGCTTCCAGTATCGGGATTCAACCGCAACAGCCTTGTATCTGCCAGCCACTTTACATCACGAGTAACGTCTAGTGCTCTGTTTTCTAAGGGTTTATCCGAAATAAATAGGTAATATTTTGTAGTAAGATTACATCTCTGAATACAAGAAAGAAGCTTGAGAGGAGACGATCTGAAATGCCCAAAAAATCTGAGGAGCAAAGCGTGAACATTTTTGATCTCCTCTCGGAAGAGGCTTCTGAAGAGGAAGAAGCGGAGAAACCGAAGAGTAGGCGGGCTGAGCTTCTAGAGCCAATGGGAGTCAAGGACCTCTTCGAAGAGGGCAGTATCAGTATTGATATGAGAACCTGTAGGGGCATAGAGTGCAACTTGTGCGTAAAAGCATGCCCCACCAATGCCCTGTACTGGAAAGCTGGAGAAATCGGAATCATAGAAGACCTGTGTATTCACTGTATCGCATGCGTAGCTAACTGTATGGTAGACGACTGCATCCGCGTCACCAGAAAGCGTCCAGATGGTA
>SOJY01000142.1 GCA_004376385.1 Candidatus Bathyarchaeum sp. | reverse complement strand
CGTGGCTCCTGGAATACATGTTGTAGGAAGGAAAACAGGTGATTAAACGAGAGAAAAGACGGTACTTAGCTCTAGAAGTTGTGGGCGAACAACCTCTAAATGAAAGGGTAATATTGGATGCTGTCCAATCTTCGGTTCACAGGCTCTTCGGTGAATATGGCGCCAGCAAAACAAACCTCAAACTGATAAAGTATATTCCAGAGAAACGTCAATTGGTGATCCGCTGTTCCCACAAAATGCTTGAACAGGTCAGAGCCGCCATCGCCTCAACCATTGAGGTGAATGGTAAAACTGCAGCCATCCATGTTGTTGGCGTCTCCGGAACCTTGAAGGCACTATCAAAAAAGACATAGAAAGAAAATAGTATGGCGTCTGTTGGCAGACACCTGCTAAATACAAGTTTTTTGCTATGGGGTATCTGCTACTATTATTCGGGTATTGTATTCTGATAGATATAGCAGATGTTCTGCATCTGGGTAGCTTTCTGTTTCTACATCATATGGGAAACAAGTCATGTTATGGAAGGGCAACGGGTCTACAGTATATTGCACGTAAGGAAGACCATCAACTTTGAACCATACACTGGCAAACAGGAAGTAGTCTCGTTCCATGTTTTCTGGAACCGGAGGCAAATCAGCGGAAAACAGAATGGATATTTGGTCGCCTTGGCGCATTATTACATATTCGTTGTCTGCATCTTGCAACAGTTCGGTTACGTCGCCGTATCGCGTGAAATTTCCTGTTGAAGTAGAGTTGGTTGTGAAGGCTTGTGTTAAATTGGCAGAGGAAGGCGTTACCTCTAGGATTGTTACCTCTTGCTGTGTTGTTGTGTCCACTCCAATATAATCGAAGCGGGTATTGAAGAACGTGTGTATTCTGAGCGAGTAATCATCTGTCAGGAAGACTCCAGTTAGGTTTACAACGAAGCAGTCGGGCGTAACGTCAAGTAATGGGAATTGCCTGTTATCTGGAACTGGAACCCAGTTGCCTTCGGCATCTTTTACTTCCATGTATGGCGGTGGAAACGGCTTCTCACCCGGTTGATTCCAAAACTGCCCAGCCCATTCGCCCTGTTCTTCGCCTGTAGAGTAAATTATTGTTCCAGCGACTAGGAGTTTGATTTCTTCTGCATCGGAGAGGTCACCTAAGTTTAGCTCTAAGGTGTCCCAATGGAATTCGTTGCCAGTGGTGGTGATTCCGTCACGTTCTAAGATTAACGGTAGGA
Organism: Candidatus Bathyarchaeum sp.; assembly: GCA_004376385.1. Lineage (GTDB taxonomy): Archaea > Thermoproteota > Bathyarchaeia > Bathyarchaeales > Bathyarchaeaceae > Bathyarchaeum. Next base: position 3,479 of record SOJY01000142.1, on the reverse strand, counting down.
CGTCGTGTCCTGTCGCATTAATGCATGAAACTGGTGGATTAGGATGTTTGCTGATAGTGTAAATTTCGCCTTGTCCATCTGGATTATACAGGTATGTGGCTTTTGTTGAAAACACGTCCACGTCAGGCGAGTGGTCAACAATCACTAGTGTAGCAGAGTCTACGTAGGAGATTTCATCCCATTTTTGTGAGAGAATCATGTCGTAGTAGCCGTCTTTTGGTTCAAGTCGGCTTGCATTTAACTTGGTGTAGTCCCACGGATCACTGTAAAGGAACGCTAGGCTTCCGTCTTCTCGGAAATAGTCAAAAATTCCCAAGTAGCCTGTACCATCAGATATTTCAGCGGTGTACAAGTATTCTTCTCCATTCCAAACGTATAGGGAAGGACACGATTTTGATTGCATATAATTGGCAGTCAAAGACATGCGACTGTCTAACTGGATAGTTCTAGTGAGATTTACCGATCCGTCGATCCAATTGGTGAAATTCCAGAAGGTGCCTCCACCTTCGAAACCGTCTGGTATTGTTATGGTATATGTTCCCTCTTCTAAGAGTTCAAGATATGGTGCAGTATGAGTCACACCATCTAGACTAAACTCCATACCAATAGCGTTTACAGAAACAGTGAGAGTGTGGAAACCCGTAGGGACGACTTGGAAAAATCCAGACAAAGTGTTGCTTTGATTACCAAGATTTACCAACTTAACAGTGTATCCATCTGCGTTTCCAGTTGTAGCAGTGTATTTAGCCGTAATTGAGAACACAATTGGCACATCTGTTGCACCTGCATCCAACAGGAACATTTCAGTTGCTGTAACTTCGCCATCAAGCAAAACCCTTGCCTGAAGGGTACCCTGTTCATTTGCCAGATTATCGGCTTTGGCAGTGATAGTTACTGTATCCCCATCCGAAACTTCGTATGGTTTTGTAAATAGACTGTGTAATTTTATGAATTCTGATGCGGGAGCCAAACTTTCAACAGTGAATGATCTGGACTGTGAGTCTATCTCAACGGTGTGTGTGCCCGGGTTTGTTTCAGTCACTTCGAATTCTACAATTTCAGTTGCACCACCAGACAAGGTAACATCTCTTGTTTCTCTTGTGGTGTCATCAATTTTGAGGTTCACAGCGTAACTGCCACTAGCCTCTCCAACATTAGTTACCTTAACCGAGATTTCCACAATTTCATCTGCTAGAACAGAGGGGGGATTGACTGTTAACTCGGTTACTTGAAAATCTGCTGGTTTGATGGGTTGAGCCTCAGAAGTAACGCTAAATGAGACCGTTAAAGTCCCTAACTTAACTACATAGTCGCCTTCAGAGTCTTCAGTAATATCAAACGCTACAGTTGTGGTTTCTCCGCCATCCAACTGTACATTCTTAGTTTCTCTTTTTTCGTTATTTACAAAAAGTTCAAGCGTGAAATCGCCCGCCTCGTCTCCAATGTTGGTTGCCGTAGCTGAAACTGTTATGGTTTCTCCGACTTCAGCTTCTTTTCGATTGATTCCCAGATTTGTTAATTGTAGTTCAGCCTGTTTGGTTGGCGCTTCGGACGTGACTTTTAATGATTCCGTTAACTCCCCTATCTGGACTGTATGGTTGCCTTCAGCTATTCCTGTCACAGTAAAGTCTACTATTACGCTTTCTGCCCCTGAAAGTTGAACCGTTTTCGTTGCTATTGGAACATCATCAATCGTCACGGTTACCGAATAGTTACCGGCTTTATTTCCAACGTTAGTTACGTTAACCGAAATTTGCACAGCTTCCCCAAATTGGACCCAATCTTGATCAAGAATCAAATCAGTTACTTGAAACTGGGCGGGTTTTGGAATCAGCGAATCGACATACAAGTAACTGGGAATTGCAACTGCTATGATTAGCAAGTTAACAATAAAAACTATTTTTAGTTTGCTTCTAGTTGATCGAGAGCCCAAGGGGTATCCACTCACAAGATTGGAATTTTTCATCTTTACTTGAATATTTAAGACCTTCGGAAAATCTGTTTCTAAAGCATTATCAAAAGAGCAGACTATTCACTTATCATCCATGCGAGTTGCATCCGTGACTGAAAGAATTACGCGGATCAAGTTTTTTGATAAAAAATAAACGTGAAAAAAATAGGCAATTTAGAGAGCGGGAGCTTAACAAAATATACACGTTTATGCACTCACGATCAAATAGAATTCTGCCGTCGTGTATCCGCCCTCCTTTAAACAACATACAGGCATCATCTAAACCAGAGCATAATTGTAGACTAATAACAGCTGATTGTTGAAAAACAGCTTTTTTCTGGAAACCATAGAGCAATTTGCCTATTCTGAGTGTGTAGATGTGAAATTGCTGATCCGCCCAAAACTAATCTTTTTTAGAATAATCTATCACTCTTTGTTCTGCAGATTCTGCATATGACTTGTCCATCTCAAAGCCGATGTAGTCAACGCCCAACCGCAAGCAAGCAACCGCCGTGTTCCCGATTCCCATAAACGGGTCTAAAACAAGCTTGGTCTTTTCTAACCCATGAACCTCGATACACATCATCGGCAGCTTAGGCGGAAACGCAGACGGATGCGGCCTCTGCTTCTTCCGAGACCAGATTGTCTCATATGGAATAAACCAAGTATCCCCCCGGTCTCGTAGGTCCCGAACCGCATTTTTCCACCTTCCAATGTTACTCTTATCCTGATAGGGCACGCCAACCGCCAGCTTATCAAGCCCAACATTTCCGTCTTTAGTAAACTGAAAAATATACTCATGACATCTGTTCACAAAACGTGCACTGTTAACAGGCTTAAAATGTCCCACAGCAATGTCCCCCTTGATGTTTGGGTAATCGCCAACATCCTCCTGTGGTATGGCAATCGATTTTATCCAATGAATAACATTCTGCAAGACAAAATGTTTCCTGAACCTAAACGCTAGCTCCCAAGCAACCCAAGGGTCCTTAGATTTATACCCAACATTCAGAAAAAAAGAGCCACAGTCACTAAGAACACGCTTACATTCCTTCGCAACCGTTTCCATCCAGTCAAGATACTCCGCTCTAGAAACCGAATCATCATACGAATTATAGGCTATCCCCAAATTGTATGGCGGAGAAGTCACAATCACATCCACTTCCCCAGCATCAAGAAACCGCCTCATCCCCTCAAGACAATCCATGACAATTATCCGATTCTTCTCACACCGCCCCAAATCAACGCCAACCTCTAAACAATAAACACATCAACACCAGCAACTAAACCTAAGTCACCGTCCTCTCAGCAAAAACGGTCTCCAGTCTATAAATGTCTTTACAGCCCAAACACCCACAAAAATCACGAAACAAACCAGAACACAAGCCCCAGCAAATCATATTAGGAGACTAATAATACTTCATTGTTGAAAACAGCCTTTTTCAGAAAATCAAGACTTGTTTGATCCAAGCATTTTTCTTCTGCTGTCCTCGCCTGGTTTCACTGTGTCTTCCACCAGCTTATATTG